>JAEZHR010000078.1 GCA_023416415.1 Pseudomonadota bacterium | reverse complement strand
AACATCGCCACTCCGATTGCCGGGTGCGACGAACAGCTCGCGCTGCACGCGTACAGCTGGCTGTCGCGCGATGCCAGCGGACGCACGCCGCGCGATGCGAAGCAAGACGACCTCCGGAACCTCAACTCCCCCGTCCGGAGCTGGCCGGATGATCACGCCAGGCGCGATCCGCAATGGCTGGCCGTGGGTGACGGGCGCGTCCATTTCGCGTCCGTACCGACGTTCGTCGTCGGGGACTTCGGGAACGTGACAGCGCGCTAGCAATTAGTCACGGCCAATGCCGAAGTCCATCCGCAGCTGCGCGAGCCCGTGCCGCGCACCATGTTCATCGGCAGCTCCGACAACGACCGCTCGCATTCCGCATACCGCGCCGCTCAGGAGGCCTTGCCGGAAAGCCTGACGGGAGATCGCTCATTCGGCGAAAACAACGCAGATCTCGGCCTGCCCGTCGACAGCCCGCGGGCCAAGGCGTGGATGGACGAGGTCCACCGGCGGCGCTGCGAGCAGGGCATTGAGTTGATCATCCTATCCGACAGCTTGCGCCGGATGCCCATGCAAGCGGGATGCCGGAACCCGTTCGATCGCCAGGAGTCCGAGATCAATCCCGGCCGAAGCACGCGCGCAGCGACCCTCGGTCCACGCGATGTCGTGCTGCTGCTGGCCTACCGTCGCCGCTCAGCAGATCCATCCCAATCCGAACCTGAATGAAAGGAGTTCCACATGCATGCAACGATCCCGCTCGCGCCCTCCGCTGAAAATCTGGCTGGTTGGCGTGTGCGTCCGGCACGCGATGCCGAGGAATGGGATGCTTATATCCATTCCCTGCCGCGCGCCCACCTGATGCAATCCTGGGCCTACGGCGAAGCGAAGCGCGAGGCTGAACGCATGCATGTGGAACGTATCGTGTTCGAGCGCGACAGCCTGCCGGGGGCCATCTGTCAGGTCTTGCAATTGCGCGTGGCAGGCATGACCTTCGGCACGCGCATCAATCGCGGCCCGGTTTTCTTCGATCCGGAACCATCCCTGAGCGTGCGCGAAGCCGTCATGCGCATCGTGCGCAAGCGCTGGCGCGTGGCGCGCGGCGGCCCGCTGCTGATCGCCCCGGCGCTCGATGACACCGAGGAAAATCGCAGCCTCATGCGCGCGCTCGGATTTCGCCTGCGGCGCGAGTGCGGCTGGATGTCCGCCGTCATCGACCTGAGCCGGTCGGAAGAAGAGATCCACAAGCGGCTTGCCTCTTCCTGGCGCAATCACCTGAAGAAATCGCAGAAGAGCGGTCTTGAGCTGCGGATCTCGAACAGCCAGGACAGCGTGGATTGGATGCTGGCGCGACATCGTGAAAACATGCGCGAAAAGGGCTTCAAGCGCCCTCGCCCCGAACTGCTCGCCGCCTTGTATCGCGCGCGTCCCGAGCACTTCACCATCCTGCAGGCACGGCATGCCGGCGAGCCGGTGGCCGGCATGATCATCGCCCGCTACGGGCGCTGCGCGGAACACTACGCAGGCTGGTTCGGCCCAGCCGGGCGCAAGCTGGATTGCGGCAATTTTCTCTACTGGGAAGCCGTCCGCGCGGCAAGAAGAGAGGGGCTGTCATGGTTCGATGTTGGCGGCTATGAAACCAACGACCGCTACGGCCATTTCAAGCAGAACATGCGCGGGCAGGAATACCGCCTGGCAGGCGAGTGGCTCGGGCTTTGAACGCCCGCAGCTTGCACGGATTGCCTTGTCCGGCGGGGGCGAGTTCGGGCGTGCGGCTTGATACAGGTCGTCTACTTTTGGTAGATCGTCGTTTAGGGTTCAAGGTCCCGTCACGACCGGGCTTGCCCGCCTTGAACGATGAAAGACGACTCAGCGCCGCGCGCCGCGACCGCTTCCGCAGATTCACGCGCAGCCGGAAGAAACCAGGGAGAACATGCGTTCCCGCATGCTCGAGCGCTGTTCCGTTCACGTACTGCAATCCGCATGCGCGAACTGGACGACGCTGCCTGGTGGCATGCGATGTTCGGGGCGGTTTCCCATCCGCATCTGCCTCAGCTGCACGCCTATGGCGAAGGCAAACGTACTTCTGGTTACTGGCACCCGGTGCGGCTGGTCTTCCAGCAGGGGCTGCGGCCGGTCGCGATCTGCCAGGCGCTGGAAGTGCGCGTGGCCGGTCTGTGCCTTGCGGTGCGCATCAATCGCGGTCCGCTGTTCCTGGATGCGGCGCCGGACTGGCATGTGCGCGAACAAGTGATGGAGCTGCTGCGTCGGCGCTGGCGGCCCTTGCGGTCGGGGCCGTTGCTGATCGCGCCTGGCCTGCCGGAATCCGAAGACCATCGGGCACTGATGCATGCGCTCGGCTTTCATCCGCGCGCCCGCGATGGCTGGCGCTCCTCGCTGATCGACCTGCACAAGAGCGATGACGAAATTCGCAGGCAGATGGCACCGGTCTGGCGCAATCGCCTGAAAGCCGCGCTGGCGAGCGACCTGAGCCTGCGCGTGGCGAACGATGCGGCGGCCATGGAATGGATGATTGCCCGGCACGAGGACAACATGCGCGAGAAGAAATTTTCCGGTCCGCGCGGCGCCTTCCTGCGTGCGCTGTACCGCCACGGTGGCGGGGCCTTGCGCGTGCTGCAGGCCGTTGCGCACGGCAAGCCGGTCGCAGGGCTGATCCTGGCGCGCTTCGGTTCCACCGCGGAGTACTACGTGGGCTGGTTCGGCGAAGCCGGGCGTCGCCGCAACTGCGGCAATTTCCTGTACTGGCATGCGCTGCAGGAGGCGCGCCGTGCCGGACACCGCTGGTTCGACCTCGGCGGCTACTATTCGAACGATTGCTTTGGCCGCTTCAAGCAGAACATGCGCGGCAGCGAGTATCACCTGTGCGGCGAGTGGGTCGGGTTCTGAGTACCGATGCATTCGGCATGCCGGACATCATGAAACAGGCCCCCAGACACGACGAAGCCCGCCATGGCCGGGTCCACCGAAATGCGATTCCGCCGCAGGCCGCGCAGGCGCTTGCCCGCTTGTACGCGCATCCGTTTGCCACCTGGGATTACCAGCATGTGATAGGTGCACACGCGCTGCCGCATACCTATGTCGCAGGCAGCGACGAGACCTTCGATACGGTGCTGATGTTTCGCATCGCCGGGCGCCGCGCCATCGTCCTCAATGAGTTCGTGCGCCTGGACGAGCGGCAGCTGCGCAATTTCGCCGCGAACGTATTCTCCGAGTTTCCGCAGGTCTGGGCCGTCTCCCTGTGCGCCGTGCACGCAGCGCTGGAACCGTCCGGCGTTGTGCACCAGCGGCATCTCGACCGCGCCGACATCGTCGCCGACCTTCCCGAGAACGCCGACGCCTATCTCGCCGCGCTGCACCGGAACACGCGCGCAACCCTGCGCGCGCGCATGAACAAGCTGCGCCGCGAGCATCCCGGCGTTGCCTGGAATCTGGTGCGCGGCGCCGACATCGATGCCGACGAGCTGCATGTCCTGCTCGACTTCAACCGCGCCCGCATGCGCGCCGTCGGCAAGCACAGCTACAACGATGCGGCGCTCGAACGCAGCTACCTGCAGCTGCGCCACGCCTGCGATGCCACCTTGCTGCGCGTGACCATCGACGGCCGGCTGTGCGCCGGCTCCTACAACCTGATGGCGGGAACCGGCTGCTTCGGCCTGCTCAACGCCTTCGACGCCGCCTACGCGAGGTACAGCCTGGGTACGGTGGCGGCCTATCTCAACGTCTGCGAGGCGATCGGCATCGGCGCACGCCGCTTCCATTTCGGCTGGGAGCCCTACGAGTACAAGTTTCATCTGCTCGGACAGCCGCAGCCGAGCTGGCGCTACGAGCTGTATCGCTCGCGCGCGCACATGGCGGCGATGTCCGGGCATGCATTGCGTGCGACGCTGATCGACCGCGTGGCTGTGGCCAAGCGCTGGATGCAGTCGCCGCAAAGACGCGACAGCGCTGCCACGCGTCTGGCGATGGCGGCCTTGCATCGGGTGCGCGATCTGCGCGCGCGCCTGCGCGGGCAGGGCAGCTGAGCAGAGTCAACATCGGCTTTCCGGCGTGCATTAAGGTGCTGGCAGGGACCTCTTCTCGACTGCCGACAATGACACCGATACAGCGCAGCCATGCCTCGCCATTCATCCGCCCATCCATCCAGCCAGCCATCCGGCGGCTCGACGAGCTTTCCGAGCATGCGCTTTCCACCGAGCTCGACCGGTGTTACGGACATCCGCTCGCGGGCCTGGGCTACAAGCGCGCGCTCGGTCACCTGCATGGCCGCGTCTACTTCCATCCGGCACCCGAGGCGCCGTTGCTGTTTCGCATCAAGGGCCGGCGCGCCTGCCTGATCAACGAATTCATCCGCATCGACGAAGCCGCGCTGCGCCGCTTCGTCGCGAGCGTGTTCGCGCAGTTTCCCGAGGTCGGCGCGGTTTCGATGCGAGCGGTTCACACCGATGCGCGCCTGGACGATCTGCTGCACCAGCGTTACCCCGACCGCGCCGATATCGTCGCCGATCTTCCGGACAGCACAGAGGCCTACACGGCCGCGCTCAGCCGTGCGACACGCGGCACCATACGCGCGCGCATGAACCGGCTGCGGCGCGAGCACCCTGACTTCACCTGGCGCGTGGATCGGGGCGATGCCATCTCCATGGAGACCGTGCGCATGCTTGCGCGCTTCAACCGCGAGCGCATGAAGGCCGTAGGCAAGGTCAGTATCAACAATGCGGCGATGGAAGCCAACTACAAGCGCATGGTGCGCGAGTGCGATGCCATGCTGGTCACGGTATGCCTGGGCGGTCAGGTCTGTGCCGGCGCGCTCAACGTGCGCGCGGGACAGGGCTGCTATGGAAGCATCAATGCCTTCGACACACGTCATGCGCGCCACAGCCCGGGCATGATTTCGGCCTATCTGAGCGTCTGCGCGGCGATCGAGGCCGGCGTGCGACGCTTTCATTTCGGCTGGGAGCCCTACGAGTACAAGGCACACCTGCTGGGCGTGCCGCAGCCGAGCTGGCACTTCGAGATCTATCGCTCGCCCATGCATCTGGCCGGCAACGCCGCGCATGCCCTGCACTGCGTCTGGGAAGATCAGCTGCGGCGCACGAAGCAGTGGATGCTTGCGCCGCAACGGCGCAACAGTACCGCCACGCGTCTGGCCATCAGCACGCTCAACAGCATGCGCAGCATTTCCATGGAGATGCGTCGCGGCAGTCTTGATCCAGATTGACATCAGGGTAGCAGGACTTGGCTACCGTTCGGGTAGCACCGAAGGCCGATAAAAATGAACGTCGAAGACCTGCTGCACCCCTTGCTCAATACCTATCTGCGCTCGCCTCAATGGGTGAAAACCTCGTTGGGCCGCGCTTACTCTGCCGTGCCGGTCGGTTGGCGCCGCGGGCGTCAGTACGCGCGTTTCCTGCGGGAAGCACAGCTGCGCGATCCGCAGCAGCTGCAGGCGCTGGCACAGCGCAAGCTCGCTGACACCCTGCGGCATGCACTGCAGGCGGTACCGGCCTACCGCGAGCGGCGCGTTCTGGCCTGCGAGCTGGACGATACTGCGGTGGCGATGGACGTCCTGCGCTGCCTGCCGCTGATTTCCAAGGAAGACGTGCAGCGCCATCCCGACAGCTTTCTCGCCAACGACGTCGATCCGGCCCTGCGCATGAAGATGTTCACCGGCGGATCGACTTCGCTGCCGATGACACTCTTCCTGCACAAGGGTGTGACACGTGCCAAGGAGTACGCGTTCATCGAGCAGTTCCATCTGCGTGCCGGCATGCGCGAGCACGACAGCGTGCTCGCCTTGCGCGGTCAGGCCGAGCCGGGCGCGCGCGGCAATCGCCTGTGGGTGTGGGAGCCGATCAAGCGCCAGCTGATGCTCTCGACCGAACACTTGAGCCCGCAGTACATGCCGGAATACGTGCGCGCGATGCGCCAGTGGAAGCCGCGCTTCATCCAGGCCTACCCGAGTGCGGCCTGGCCGTTGGCACTGTGGCTCAAACAGTTTCCGGACGAAGAGGTCACGGGACGCATCGAAAGCATCATGCTGTTCTCCGAAGGCGTGACCGAACAACAGGCTGCCCTGCTGCGCACGGTCTTCCGCTGCCCGGTGCTGCGCCACTACGGGCATTCCGAACGCCTGTTGATGGCCGCGACGATGCCGGACGACGAGCGCTATTTCTTCTGGCCGCAATACGGCTGTTTCGAGCTGGTCGATGCCGCAGGCAAGGTCATCGAACGGCCGGGCGAGCTCGGCGAGATCGTCGGCACCGGCTTCGACAACGAAGTCATGCCGCTGGTGCGCTATCGCACCGGCGACATGGCTGTGTTGAGCGATCGCCCGCATCCGGACCTGCCGGGGTTTCCGGTGGTCGAGCGCATCGAGGGACGCATCCAGGAGTTCTTCGTCGGTACCGACAACCGCCTGATTGCGCTGAACGGCGTGACCACCGCGCAGCCGCACCCCCTGCTCGAATTCGCGCATGCCATCCAGTTCGAGCAGCAAGAACCGGGACGGCTGGTGCTGCGCGTGGTCATGCCGCGCCGGCTGGGCGAAGACGAGCTGTCCGATCTGGCGCGCAGCGTGGAGCGCCGCATCGGCGGCGGCTGCAGCGTGCGCGCCGAGCAGGTCACATCGATTGCCCGCACCGCGCGCGGCAAGGCGCGCATGCTGATCCAGCGTCTCGACATGCGACGCTATTTCGGGGGGAGGCTGGCAGCATGAACACAAGCGAGGACCGTCGCCGCATCGTGATGCTGGGCACCGATTTCCACACCATGGGGGGTATCTCCTCGGTGGTGAACGTCTATCGCGAGGCCGGTCTGTTCGAGCGCTTTCCCATCGTCTATCTGGCCTCGCATGCCGACGGTGGCGCCTTGATCAAGATCCGCTATTTCGTCAACGCCTGGCTGCGCTATTTATGGATGCTGGCCAGCGGCCGCGTGGCCGCGCTTCACGTGCACGTTTCCACCGGTGTCAGTTTCTGGCGCAAGCTGTGCTTCCTGCTGCCGACCTACACCGTGGGCGTGCCGGCCATCCTGCACCTGCACAGCGGCGATTTCGATTCCTGGCATGCCAGCCTCCCCCCATGGCTGCAGCGCCTCGTGTGCAGGGTATTCGACCGAGCCGCCGCCATCATCGTGCTTTCCAGCAGCTGGCAGCAGTGGGTACGCAGCGTCTCGCGCAATCCGACCGTGGTGGCGATTTACAACCCGGTGCGTCTGCCGCCGCTGGCCGGCGATTTTGCGACGCGCGATCCGGCCGGGTTGCTGTTCCTGGGCCAGTTCATCGACCGCAAGGGCGCTTACGATCTGGTGCAAGCCGTGGCGCGGGTCGTGCCGGCGCATCCGCAGCTCAAGCTGGTGATGGCCGGAAACGGCGAAGTCGAGCGGGTACGCGCCGAAGTCGCGCGTCTGAAGCTGGATAAGCACGTCGAGGTGCTGGACTGGGTCGGGGAGACGCAGAAACAGCGCCTGCTGGAACGCGCTTCCATCTACGTGCTGCCTTCCTACTGCGAGGGTCTGCCGATGAGCGTACTGGAAGCCATGGCAGCCGGGCTGCCGGTGATCTGCACCCCTGTCGGCGGTGTGCCCGAGGCGGTCACCGACGGCTGCGAGGGAAGACTGATCGTGCCGGGCGACGTCGATGCGTTGTGCGAGGCGCTCGACGCCCTGCTGTCGCGACTCGAACTGCGCCAGCGCATGGGCGAAGCGGCGCGCAGCAAGGTCGAGTCGACCTTTTCCGTCGCCTGCGTGCTGCCGCAGGTCGAACAGCTCTACGCCCACCTGGGAATCCACTCGTGCCTACGCTAGGGTGGATGTTCAACCGCCTGCGCCTGATGGGGCCGGCGGAACTGGCCTGGCGCACGCAGCGCGCGCTGGCAGCGCGCGTCGAACGCGCGCGCACACGCCTGGCGCCGTCGCCGCCGCCCTCCGCACAGGCACGCTGGGGCGTGGACTGGCTGGCCGGAATGGAGGATCTGTCGGCCCTCGACGTCGCGCGTTATCGTGCGGCAGCCGACCGCATCCTGTCCGGCCGCTTCGACCTGTTCGCGATGAAGCAGGTCGAGCTAGGCTTTCCGCCCGACTGGAACCGCGACCCAAAGACCGGCGTGCACGCACCGCTGTCCTTCGGCAAGACGCTCGACTATCGCGACGAAAGCTGCGTCGGCGATATCAAATACCTGTGGGAACTGAATCGCCACTATGAACTGGTTACGCTCGCCCAGGCATGGCGTCTGACGGGGGAGCCAGCCTATGCGCGTGCCAGCTTCACCCTGGTGGACTCCTGGATCACGCAATGCCCCTATCCGCTCGGCGCCAACTGGTCCAGTGCGCTGGAGCACGCGGTCCGCCTGGTGAACTGGTCGGTCGCGTGGCAACTGCTTGAAGGGCCGTTCGGCCGGCCATTTGCCGGCGCCGAGGGTCTGGCGTTCCGCTCGCGCTGGCTGGATGCCGTGTATCGCCATTGCGATTTCATTGCCAATCATCTGTCGCGCTATTCCTCGGCCAACAATCACCTGTTCGGGGAGTACATGGGCATGTTCATCGCAAGCGTCACCTGGCCGTGCTGGGAGCGCAGCGCTTACTGGCGCGAACGTGCGCGGCGCGGCCTGGTGCGCGAAGCCAAACGCCAGAACGGCGAGGATGGGGTCAATCGCGAGCAGGCAAGCTGGTACCACCATGAGGTGGCCGACATGATGCTGCTGTGCGGTCTGTGCGGCGCACGCAACGGCTTCGAGTTTCCCCAGGTTTTCTGGCATCGGCTTGAAGCCATGCTCGACTACGTCGCCTCCATCATGGACGTGGCGGGCCGGGTGCCGATGATCGGCGATTCGGACGACGCGGTCATGGTGCGTCTGTCACAGGAGCCGGACTTCAATCCTTACCGTTCACTGCTGGCAACAGGCGCAGTGCTGTTTTCGCGGCCGGATTTCCGGCGCAAGGCCGGCAGCTTCGACGACAAGTCGCGCTGGCTGCTCGGACAGGACGGCGCTGCCCGGTTCGCCCGGCTCGATGCGAATCTTCCGCGGCCGATGAAGCGCAGCTTCCCGCAGGGCGGCTATTACGTGCTCGGCGACGAATTCGACACCGAACGCGAAGTGCGCATCGTTGCCGACGCCGGCCCACTCGGCTATCTTTCGATCGCCGCGCACGGACATGCCGATGCGCTCGCCTTCACGCTCTCTGCGGGCGGCCGCGAACTGCTGGTCGACCCCGGTACCTGCGCCTACCATACCCAGCCCGAGTGGCGCGCCTATTTCCGCGGCACCGGCGCGCACAACACGGTGCGCGTGGACGGACTTGACCAGTCGCAGCCGGGCGGCAATTTCATGTGGCTGAAGAAGGCGCAGGCCCATTGCGAACTGTGGGATTGCGACGAGGAAGCAGACCGTCTTGCCGCATGGCATGACGGCTACCGGCGGCTGGACGATCCGGTAACGCACCGTCGCAAGCTGCTGTACATCAAGCACGAGCGCACCTTGCTCGTTGAAGACACGCTCGAATGCCGCGGTGAACACGAGATCGAGCTGCGCTGGCATTTCGCCGAAGCCTGTGCGGTCGCACTGCAGTCGGACGGCGCGATGGTGCACAACGGCCCCGTTCGTCTTCGTATCTCTTGCCGTCAAGGTAGGCTTTCGTCCGAGCTTGTATCAGGCGCAGAACAACCTGCTGCCGGATGGATATCCCGCCGTTTCGATGAACGCACGCCTTCTCCCACCCTGGTGTCTCGCGCCCGCATCCACGGTTCGTCCACATTTGTATCGGCCTTGTATATCGACTTCGATCTGGAAACCTGCGAACCAAGTAACTGAACGTCCACTTCCCGCGACACACCAATCGTCTGCGCATCCTCAAGTAAATCAAATCCCGCCTCTGGTTCACTAGATACCTCCTGTTACAGGCTTGACGCATTACTGGGACGCATCTGGACCAACGCGCAGCGAAGACGATGACCTGTGCAGGTTTCATGACGACGTCCTCGGTCGCCGGAGCGGCCACAACGACAGAAAGGATCAGCGATGCGTATCAGTATCTTCGGCCTCGGCTACGTCGGAACGGTGTCGGCCGCGTGTCTGGCGAGCCAGGGGCATGAAGTGATCGGTGTCGATGCAAACTCGCTCAAGGTCGACATGATCAACCGCGGCTTGTCGCCTATCGTCGAGGAAGGATTGGGCGCACTGATCGAGGAGGCGCGCGTGCGCCGTCGCTTGCACGCCACGCTTTCCGCGCATGCGGCTGTCATGCGCAGCGAGATTTCCGTCATCTGCGTGGGTACGCCCTCCGCGCGCAACGGCAACCTCGACCTGACGCATGTGCGCGCGGTGTGCGAAGAAATCGGCAGCGCGCTGCGCGAGAAGAAAGGCTTCCATCTGGTCGTGGCGCGCAGCACGATGCTGCCGGGCGCCACGCGCGGCGTCGTGATTCCGACCCTGGAGGCGGCCTCCGGCAAGAAGGCCGGAATCGATTTCGGCGTGTGCGTCAATCCGGAATTCCTGCGCGAGGGGACCGCAGTCAACGATTACCATCATCCGCCCAAGACTGTCATCGGCGCCGACAACGCCGCGCATGTGGACAGGCTCGCCGCGCTGTACGAACACCTGGACGCCCCGATGATCTGCACCGGCTTCGAGTCGGCCGAGCTGGTCAAGTATGCGGACAACGCCTGGCATGCGCTGAAGGTCGCCTTTGCCAACGAGATCGGCAATCTGGCCAAGGCGGTGGGCACCGACGGCACCGAAGTGATGGAATACTTCTGCCGCGACACCAAGCTCAACATTTCTCCGTACTACCTGAAGCCGGGCTTCGCCTTCGGCGGCTCCTGCCTGCCCAAGGACGTGCGCGCGCTGCTCTACAAGGCGCGCTCCGAAGATCTCGACCTGCCGGTCCTCAACGCCATCCTGCCCTCCAATGCGCGTCAGATCGAACGCGGAATCCGCATGATCGTCGACAAGCCGAGTCGCAAGATCGGCATCCTCGGTTTCTCGTTCAAGGCCGGCACCGACGATTTGCGCGAATCGCCGATGGTCGACGTGATCGAGCACCTGATCGGCAAGGGTTACGAACTCAAGGTCTTCGATCGCAACGTGAAGATCGCCGCGCTGATGGGTGCGAACCAGGACTACATCGTCAACCGGATCGCTCACATTTCGCGCCTGATGGCCGATTCACTGGACGAAGTGCTGGAATTTGCAGGAACGCTCGTGATCGGAAACAGCGCGCCGGAGTTCGCCGAAATCGGCCGACGCGTGCGGCCGGGCCAGGCCGTCGTCGATCTGGTCGGCGCGCTCAAGAAACCCGTCGGAGCCTACGACGGCATCTGCTGGTAAGGCGCGCAATCGACTGGAGACCGAGCATGAAGCAGCAACACGCCGAGCGTCGGCGTCGCGTCCTTATCCTTGTTGAGAATCTCCCTTCACCCTTTGATCGCCGCGTCTGGCAGGAAGCCACGACGCTGGCCGCCAACGGGCACGACGTTTCGATCATCTGCCCGACCGGAAAGGGATACGAGAAGACGTACGAAGTCATCTCCGGCATCCACATCTACCGCTACAACCTGCCCTTCGAAGCCAAGGGCGCCAGGGGCTACGCCGTTGAATACAGCTGTGCGCTGTTCTGGACGTTCGTACTTTCGCTGCGCGTGCTCTTCACGCGCGGTTTCGACGCCATCCACGCCTGCAACCCGCCCGACCTGCTGTTTCTTGTCGGAGGCTTCTACAAGCTCTTCCTGCGCAAGCGCTTTCTGTTCGACCACCACGATATCAACCCCGAGCTTTACGAGGCCAAGTTCGGCAAGCGCGACCTTTTCTATACGCTGCTGCGCAAGCTTGAACGCTGGACCTTTCAGGCCGCCGACGTCTCGATCGCCACCAACGAGTCCTACCGCCGGATCGCCATCGATCGCTGCGGCATGGATCCGCACCGGGTGTATGTCGTACGCAGCGGACCGAGCCTGGACAAGTGGTGCGTCAGCAAGCCCAATCCGTCCTACAAGAAGGGCCGCCGGTACCTGGTCGGCTATGTCGGTGTGATGGGACAGCAGGAAGGCATCGAGTTCCTGCTGCAGGCCGCGCGCTACATCCTGCACGACCTTGGACGCACGGATGTGCAGTTCGTGCTGGTCGGCGGCGGCCCCATGCTCGACGACATGCGCGCGCTCGCGCACGAGATGCAACTCGACGACTATGTCAGCTTTACCGGACGCGTCTCGGACGAGACGCTGCTGGAAGCGCTGAGCACGGCGGACGTGTGCGTCAACCCGGACGTGGCCAACGAGATGAACGACAAGTCCACGATGAACAAGATCATGGAATACATGGCCCTGGGCAAGCCCATCGTTCAGTTCGACCTGCTCGAAGGCCGCTTCTCCGCGCGCGATGCTTCGCTCTATGTGCGACGCAACGATCCGATCGCGATGGCGCGCGGCATCGCCGAGCTGCTGGACGATCCGGAACGGCGCGCGCGCATGGGCGCCTTCGGGCGTCACCGGATCGAGCATGAACTGGAGTGGCGGCACGAAGTGCCGAAGCTGCTGGCGGCCTACGATGCCTTGTTCGACACGCGTTTCAAGCCGGGGATGGGCGGGGTCAAGGCAGACATGAAGAACTGATCGCGCCGACAGGCAGGGCCGGGCGATGCGAGACGGCAGCGCCGATCATGTGCGCGCCGCTGCGGGTCGGGGCATGGCCAGGCGGCGGCAAGCTCGGGCAGGAACCGTCTTTCCGGACGCATCCCATCCGGCCGGCAGTCAGCACTCGCCCAGCAGATCGACATACGCGCCTTCAACCAGACGCTCTGCGGAAATGCCCAGCGCTGCCAGCAGGCCATGCGCTTCCCGCATCCCGGCCTCGGCCGATTCATCTTCCGCGAGCACCACTTCCAGCTCCAGAAACTCGCCCAGGCCTTCAACCCGGTCCAGATGGATGCGCGTGCGTCCGGCGAAATATAGCGTGCGCTGCTTGATGACGCGTCCCGCCTGCCCGCAGGCAAGCAGCAGTGCCTGCCGCAGCGAATCGGGCGCGGCGGTCGGCGTCAGCACATAGAAGGATTCCTTCGGCCCGGCGACATCGGCGCGCCGGTAAAAGATCAGCTCACCGCTGCCATTGGCGAACGCACGCAGCTTCAGCCGCCCGTTATGGCACAGGAAAAACGTATCGTCCTGCGCGATCTCGATCGGTCCACGATCGGCAAGTGCGGTGCCGGCAGGCAGCAGCGCATCGATGCTGTCGATGCGTGCCTTGATTTCGATATTGCGGGCCATGAAAGGCGAAGTCGTGGTGGCAGGCCCGGCAGTATAAGCGCGGTTATCAGATGCCTCCGACGGCGGTGCGCCACCCTGCCGTACCAGCCTGTACTGCCTGCGGTGGCGCGTCCTGTCAGCGACCGCTACGCGCATTTTGACCGGCCCCAAGCCGGTTGCGGCACACGAGAAGGCCAGGACGCAAGCCGGCTTTCCGAAACAAAAAGCGCGGCAGGTTGCCCTGCCGCGCTCCTCGTTTTCCCGCGAAGGGAATGCGATCAAGCCATGATCAGGCTGCCAGGCGCTTCTCCAGCATGGCCTTGGTCGTTTGCAGCGCGGACGGCAGGCGGTGCTGGAGCTTCTCGAACAGTTCGCCGTGCAGCTTGAACTCGGCTTCCCACGCGGCCTTGTCGATCGAGGTGATCTGCTCGAACTGCTGCAGGGTGAATTCCAGGCCTGCCCATTCGATGTCGTCGAAGCGCGGGGTGATGCCGAAGACGTGCTCGGCACCGCCGGCTTTGCCTTCGATGCGATCCAGCATCCACTTCAGCACGCGCATGTTGTCGCCGAAGCCGGGCCAGACGAACTTGCCGTTTTCATCGGTGCGGAACCAGTTCACGCAGAAGATCTTCGGCAGCTCGGCAGGCGAGGCGGCGATCTTCTTGCCCACTTCCAGCCAGTGCGCGAAGTAGTCGCTCATGTTGTAGCCCATGAAGGGCAGCATCGCGAACGGATCGCGCCGCACCACGCCTTGCTGGCCGGCGGCCGCGGCGGTGGTTTCGGAACCCATGGTCGCGGCCATGTAGACGCCTTCGACCCAGTTGCGTGCCTCGGTCACCAGCGGCACCGTGGTCGAGCGACGGCCGCCGAAGATGAAGGCGGAGATCGGCACGCCGGCCGGATCGTCCCAGGCCGGATCGATGACCGGGTTCTGCGTGGCGGCAACGGTGAAGCGCGCGTTCGGGTGCGCTGCCTTGCGGCCGCAGTCCGGCGTCCAGTCCTTGCCCTGCCAGTCGATCAGGTGCGCCGGGGCTTCCTTGGTCATGCCTTCCCACCACACGTCGCCGTCATCGGTCAGTGCGACGTTGGTGAAGATGGTGTTGGCGTGCAGCGAAGCCATGCAGTTGGCGTTCGAGCTGGTGTTGGTGCCGGGAGCCACGCCGAAGTAGCCGGCTTCCGGGTTGATCGCATACAGGCGACCATCCGCGCCCGGCTTGATCCAGGCGATGTCGTCGCCGATGGTGGTCACTTTCCAGCCATTGAAGGCCTTGGGCGGGATCAGCATCGCGAAGTTGGTCTTGCCGCAGGCAGACGGGAAGGCAGCGGCGACGTAGTGCTTCTTGCCCTCGGGCGATTCGACGCCGAGGATCAGCATGTGCTCGGCCAGCCAGCCCTGGTCGCGCCCCATCTTGGAGGCGATGCGCAGCGCAAAGCACTTCTTGCCCAGCAGGGCATTGCCGCCGTAACCAGAGCCGAAGGACCAGATCTCGCGCGTTTCCGGATAGTGGACGATGTACTTGGTTTCGTTGCACGGCCACGGAACGTCCTTCTCGCCGGCCGCCAGCGGCTTGCCGACCGAATGCACGCAGGGCACGAACTCGCCGTTTTCGCCCAGCACGTCGTATACCGCCTTGCCCATGCGCGTCATGATGCGCATGTTGACGGCAACATAAGGGGAGTCGGACAGCTCGACGCCGATGTGGGCGATCGGCGAGCCCAGCGGGCCCATCGAGAACGGCACCACGTACATCGTGCGGCCGCGCATGCAGCCATCGAACAGACCGTTGAGCGTCACGCGCATTTCGGCCGGGGCGACCCAGTTGTTGGTCGGGCCGGCATCTTCCTGGTTTTCGGAGCAGATGAAGGTGCGGTCTTCGACGCGGGCCACATCGGACGGGTCGGAGCAGGCGAGGTAGCTGTTCGGGCGCTTGGCTTCGTTGAGCTTCTTCATCGTGCCCGCGGCGACCATCTCGGCGCACAGGCGGTCGTATTCCTCTTGGGAGCCGTCACACCAGTAGATGCGGTCCGGCTTGGTGAGGGCGGCGATCTCCGCCACCCAATTGATCAGCTTCTGCTGCTTGACGTGGGAAGGGGCATTCAATGGCGCAATGCCACCCATGACAGGCTGGTTCATACAAACTTCCTCCAATGCCAATTAAGAATTCTGTCCGGGCCCGGTGCGGCACGATCGTCGTCAGCTTTTGGCTGGTCCAGCGGGGAGCGCCTGTGCGCGGGCTGGAAATCGGCGGTCCTGTCGGAGTCGCGTGGTATGCGAGGCCGACCCGAAAGATGAAATAATTGCCGGGTCGACAGGCTCGGGCGGGTGAAACGTTTCCGTAACGAGCTGCCGATTGTACACGCGGGGTATGCCCCTCTCAATGCGGCACAACAAAAATGTAGGAATAATTGTTGACTTTTGTAGTAGGCCATTACCTGCTGCGCCGATACACGTCGCATTTTTACGGAAACCTGCTTTCCTCCTCCATTTCTGATGAAAATTGCCATCCTCGACGACTATCAGGACAGCGTGCGCCAGCTCGATTGCTTTCGCCTGCTGGATGGCCATGAGGTCAAGGTGTTTATGCATGGCGCGCGTGGCGTGATCCAGCAGGCCTTGCGACTTGCGCCCTTCGATGTGCTGGTGCTCAACCGCGAGCGCACGGCCATTTCCTCGGCCCTGCTGCAGCGCTTGCCGAATCTGAAACTGATCGTCCAGACCGGGCGCGTCGGGCCGCATATCGATCTCGATGCCGCCCGTGCGCGCGGCGTGGCCGTGGCCGAAGGCACGGGCGACCCGACCGCTCCGGCCGAGCTCACCTGGGCGCTCATCATGGCCGCCATGCGCAAGGTGCCGCAGTACGCGGCCAAGCTGCGCGAGGGGCACTGGCAGCTGGCTTCGATCAATCCCGAGCTGAACACTCTCGGACTTGCCTTGAAGGGGCGCACGCTCGGCATCTGGGGTTACGGCCGCATCGGTCGCCTGGTGGCGGGCTATGGCCAGGCCTTCGGCATGCGCGTGCTGGTCTGGGGCAGCGAGGCGAGCCGCGCCGCCGCAAAGGCCAAGGGCTGCGAAGCGGCCGGCTCGCGCGACGCCCTGTTCGAAGAGGCCGACGTGCTGAGCCTGCATCTGCGGCTGTCCGATGCCACGCGCGCGCTCGTTGGCGCCGATGACCTCGCGCGCATGAAACCGGGTGCGCTCTTCGTCAATACCAGTCGCGCGGAACTGGTCGTGCCGGGGGCGCTGGAAACGGCGCTGCGGCATGGCCGCCCCGGTTTCGCCGCGCTGGACGTGTTCGAGCGCGAGCCGGCCACAGCCGACGATCCGCTGCTCAGGATGCCCACCGTGCTGGCCACGCCACATATCGGCTACGTCGAACGCGACAGCTATGAGCTGTACTACGGCGCGGCCTTTCGCAACGTGCTGGCCTTTGCCGCCGGGGAACCGGCCAACCTTGTCTGATTCGCCATGCTGACTCCAGAACAATTCTTCGGCTTCCTGCTCGCCGCCGTCCTCATCACGGCCTCGCCCGGCCCGGATAACCTGATGGTATTGAGCATGGGCATTTCGAAGGGGCGCAGGCAGGGCATCGCCTTCGGGCTCGGTTGTGCGCTCGGTTGCCTGAGTCACACGCTGCTGGCCGTCATCGGCGTGAGCGCCCTGATCGCGGCCTCGCCCGCGGCCTTCACGCTGCTGAAGATCGGGGGCGGCCTTTATCTGGTCTGGCTCGGCGTGCAGGCCCTGCGCAGCACGGGCAATGCCCGCCTCGGCGCCGCACAAACCGGTGACCCCTCGCTGCTGCGGCTGTTCATGAAAGGCATGCTGGCCAATGCCATCAACCCCAAGGTCGTGCTGTTCTTTCTTTCCTTTTTGCCCCAGTTCGTGCTGCCCGCCAACGGTCAGGCGCCGCTGCAGATGGCCGTGCTTGGCCTGATCTTCACACTGCAGGCGGCGGTGCTGTTTTCGCTGCTCGGCGTCTTCTCCGGCTCGGTCGGGCAATTGCTGATGAAGCGCCCGGGCGTGGCGGCGTGGCTGGACCGGATCGCCGGCGTCGTGTTCGTCGGGCTCGGCCTGCGCCTGATCGTGACGCGCTGAGCGCTGCTTCGCCCGCCGCTGCAGCGCGCCAGGCATGGCCGTATGGCACGCCGCCAATCATTTCCTTCTGAACCTTTTCCCGTTTCTGCCGACCAAGTCTCCATGCGAGTGCCATGTGGCAACACGCTATGATTCCCTAGCCTCAGGATCTGCCTGCCCACCATGACGCTTTCGACGATAACCACGCTTTCCCCCGCCCTTTTACTTCGGCTGTCCACCGGTCTGCTTGCCAGCCTTGCACTGTGTGCGGCCATGCTTGCGCCGGCGTTTGCGCAGGACGGGGGGCGCACGGCGGGCGCAAGCGCGGTTACCGCCGTCACCACGGTCGAGGGGGTGAGCGAGTACCGGCTGGATAACGGTCTCACCGTTCTGCTGCTGCCTGACGACAGCAAGCCGCTGGTGACCGTCAACATGGTCTACCGCGTCGGCTCCCGTCACGAGGGCGCGGGCGAGGGCGGCATGGCGCATCTGCTGGAGCATCTGGTTTTCAAGGGCACGCCGACCACGCGCGACCCCAAGGCCGCGTTTTCCGCGCGCGGCATGCAATGGAACGGCACCACCGCCTTCGACCGCACCAACTACTTCGCCACGTTCAGCCCGGACGGCGACAATCTCGACTGGTACCTCGGCTGGCTGGCCGATTCCATGGTCAATTCCTTCATTTCGCAGGAAGATCTGACCAGCGAAATGACGGTGGTGCGCAACGAATTCGAGCGTGGCGAGAACGTTCCGCAGCGCGTGCTGTATCAGGGCATGCTGGGGGCTGCGTACCAGTGGCATCCCTACGGACGTCCGGTGATCGGCGCGCGCTCCGACATCGAGAACGTCTCCATCGCGCGCCTGCAGCGCTTCTACCGCCACTTCTACCAGCCGGACAACGCGGTGCTGGTCGTCGCCGGCAACATCGAGCCCGACGCGGTGCTGTCCCGCATCGCCGACCTGTTCGGCCCCATCCCGCGCCCGGCGCGCCAGCTGGAAGCGACCTGGACCGAGGAGCCGGTACAGCAGGGCGAACGCCGGGTCGTGGTGCGGCGCGTGGGCGACGTGCCGTTGCTGGCCGTCAGCTATCACGCCGCGCCGGCCGGCAGCAAGGACTACGCGGCCCAGATCGTGCTGCGCCAGCTGCTGACCGATGCACCCAACGGACGGCTGCATCGCGCCCTGATCGAATCGGGGCTCGCAGCTTCGCTGTACGACTGGAGCAGCTACACGGCCGATCCCGGCTACCTTTACGTCGGCACCTCGCTCAACGCGGAAGAGGATGCCGGGCGCGTGCAGGAGGTGCTGCTCAAGGAGCTGGAGCAGTTCGCGCCGGCCAGCGAAGATGAAGTCGTCCGCGCAAAGACGCTGATCCTGAATTCGATCAACCGCTCCTTGCTGGATGCCAACGGTGTGGCCCTGAGCCTGACGGATGCGATCGCCGCCGGCGACTGGCGCCTGCGCTTTGCCTTGCGCGACTGGATCGAGGAAGTGACGCCGGCCGATGTTGACCGTCAGGCACGCAACTTCCTGGTCGAAAGCAATCGCACTCTCGGGCGCTTCATCCCGACCGGGCAGCCGGTGCGCGCGGTCGCGGCAACGCGGACGGATCTTGCCGGATTGCTGAAGGACTATCGCGGCCGTGCCAATGCGGCTGCCGTCGAGCGCTTCGAGCCGAGCAACGAGGTCATCGAGGCGCGCACGGTCCGGAGCACGCTTCCGGGCGGCATGAAGCTCGCCTTCCTGCCGCGCGCCACGCGCGGCGAGCGCGTCACCGGCACCCTGCGTCTGCACTGGGGGCAGCTCGAAGACCTGCATGGCCGGCGCGCCGATGCCCTGTTTCTTGGCCACATGCTGCTCAAGGGCACGACCGGCATGGACCGGCGCGCCCTCAACGACCGGCTGGCCCAGCTCGATGCCAGCTTTACCGCTTCCGGCGGGCTGACCGGCGTCACCGTCAACTTCAATGTGCCGCGCGCCAATCTCGATGCCGCGCTGGCCATTCTCGAGGAGGCGCTGCGCAATCCGGTGTTCCCGGAAGGCGAGTTCGAGCAGGTGCGGCGCGGCTGGCTCGCGCAAAACCAGGCCAGCCTGCAGGATCCGTCCGCGCGTGCGTGGAGTGCGCTGAACCGGCATCTGGTGCGCTATCCGGAATCCGACCCGCGCAGCGTGCTCACGCCGGAGCAGGCGCGCGAACTTGCGCTGCGTGCCACGCCCGAGGGGCTCGCACGGTTCTATCGCGAGTTCGCCGGCGCCAGCCACGGACAACTGGCCATCGTCGGCCCGATCGATGTCGATGCCGTGCAGGAACGCGTGCGCATCGCCTTCGACGAATGGAAGAGTCCGCGTCCTTATGCGCGCATCGACAATCCCTGGCAGGACAGCGCATCGATGCGCGCGCAGCTGCACCTGCCCGACAAGGCCAATGCCGTCTATGCGGCAGTTCTGCCGGTCGCACTCGAGGAAGACGACGACGAAGCTCCGGCCCTGTACGCGGCCGTCGAAATGCTCGGCGGCCGGGCAGGCGCCCGTTTGTGGAACCGATTGCGCGAAAAGGAGGGCCTGACCTACGGTGTGGGCGCGTCGGTGTCGCTTGCCATGCGCGAAGCCAATGGCCGCATTTCGATCAGCGGCACTTTCGCGCCGCAAAACCGCGCGCGCTTCGAGGCGGCGCTGGAGGATGAATTGCGGCAAGTGCTGCGCCACGGGTTCACGGAAGAGGAACTGGCCGACACCCGAACATCCATCGTCCGGCGCCGGCAACAGGCCCTGACGCGCGAAGCCGCAGTCGTCAATCTGCTTGCCGGCAATCTCTACTGGGAACGCACGATGGCGTCGCGCGCCGCACGGGATGCCGCCTATGCAAGCCTGACGCTGGAGCAGGTCAACGCGGCCCTGCGCAAACACCTGAATCCGGAAAAGCTGTCCGTGGTGCTGGCAGGGGATTTCGGCAATGCAAAAGATGCGGCACTGCCCGCGCCCTCATCCGCTTCCGATTTGCCGCATTCGGCTCCTTAGGGGCCGGCGCATGCCGGTTCCTGTCGCCCGGGTTGATCGATGGCGAGTGCAAGGCACCGTCGCCAGCGCCTTCGCGTGTCCGGCACGAGCGGAAAACGCGGTGAGACGGACCACTTGCCTTGACACGTCACCTTGCCTGCACGCGCAAAACGGACAACACTGAATCAACGGACTTGGCCGCCAATGCGGCCGAGACAGTCAGGCAACTGCTTTCATTGAAGGAGGGTGTCCATGCAATCCGTTGCGCATATTCTGAAAGCCAAGCGGCACCAGACCGTCCACACGATCCGCTCCGCCGCCACCGTCGAGCAGGCTCTGACGCTGATGGCGGAAATGGGAATCGGAGCGCTGCTGGTCACCGAAGGCGACAAGGTGGTCGGCATCGTGTCCGAGCGCGACTATGCGCGCAAGGTCGAGCTGCGCGGAAAGTCGGCGGCGACGACCCCGGTACATGACATCATGACCCGCGACGTGATGTATGTGCGCCCGCATCAGACCACCGAAGAATGCATGGCGCTGATGACAGAGCGCCGCCTGCGTCACCTGCCCGTGATGGACGATGGCAGGCTGATCGGCCTGATCTCGATCGGCGACCTGGTCGCCGACATCATTTCCGAGCAGCAGTTCACGATCGAGCAACTGCAGCACTATATCCAGGGCGATCGCGCCTGGTAAATGCCTGATGAACCGCACGCAGGCCGGCAGCCGGGCGCGGCAATGGCCTGGATATCGGCTGGAGAGGAGGGAGCGGTCCAGGCAGCGGGCGTTCCGGATCGTTCAGGCAGCAAGTCCCGCCATTGCCGCGCTGCCGGTCTGACTTGCCTGCGTTAAACCCGCGTTCGGCTTTCTTGAAAGCATCGCAACGCTTGGAAGCCGCTTCCGGTCTTTGCGAGCGATAGCTTTTGCGCGCCCCTTCATATCGGCAATTACTATTGGATTCAAATATCTGATTGCCGTAGTCTATGTTTTGTTCGAGCAACGCATGCTCCTCATCCGCAGTGACACTGCGGGTAAAAGCCGCTGGGTTGCACGCCAGTCAGATCATGACCCCGACGTCATGACGCAATCAAAAGGAGTTCACGATGGAAAGCAAGAGCACCGGTTCTGCCGGCAAGTGTCCTGTCATGCATGGCAGCCCGACCTCGATCGACATGTCGCAGCACCAATGGTGGCCGAAGGCCCTGAACCTCGACATCCTGCACCAGCACGACAGCAAGACCAATCCGCTGGGCGCGGATTTCAATTACCGGGAAGAAGTCAGCAAGCTGGACGTCGAAGCGCTCAAGAAGGATCTCAAGGCCTTGATGACCGACAGCCAGCCATGGTGGCCGGCAGACTGGGGCCATTACGGCGGCCTGATGATCCGCATGGCCTGGCACTCTGCCGGCACCTACCGTACTGCCGACGGCCGGGGCGGTGCCAGCACCGGGAATCAGCGCTTCGCACCGCTGAACTCCTGGCCGGACAACGCCAACCTGGACAAGGCACGACGTCTGCTGTGGCCGATCAAGAAGAAGTACGGCAACAAGCTGAGCTGGGCCGATCTGATGATCCTGGCCGGGAACGTGGCCTATGAATCGATGGGCCTGAAGACCTTCGGCTTTGCATTCGGCCGTGAAGACATCTGGCATCCGGAGAGGGACATTTACTGGGGCTCCGAGAAGGAATGGCTCGCGCCCTCCGACAATCCGCACAGTCGCTATTCCGGCGAACGCGATCTGGAAAATCCGTTGGCCGCGGTGATGATGGGCCTGATCTACGTGAATCCGGAAGGGGTGGACGGCAAGCCCGATCCGCTCAGGACCGCGCAGGACATGCGCGACACCTTCGCACGGATGGGGATGAACGACGAAGAGACCGTGGCCCTGCTTGCCGGCGGTCACACTGTCGGCAAGGCGCACGGCAATGGCAGCGCGGCCAACCTGGGCCCGGCGCCCGAAGGGGCGGAACTGGAAGAACAGGGGCTGGGCTGGAACAACCATGTCAGCCGCGGCGTGGGCCGCGATACCGTGACCAGCGGCATCGAAGGTGCCTGGACCACACACCCGACAAAGTGGGACAACGGCTATTTCACGCTGCTCTTCGGCTACGACTGGTGGCTGCAGAAATCCCCTGCCGGGGCCTGGCAATGGGAGCCGGTCAACATCAGGGAAGAAGACATGCCGGTCGACGTCGAGGACGCCTCGATTCGCCGCAAGCCGATCATGACCGATGCCGACATGGCCTTGAAGTTCGATCCCGAGTACCGCAAGATCGCCGAACGCTTCTACAAGGATCCGGCGGATTTCTCCGAAACCTTCGCCCGCGCTTGGTTCAAGCTGACCCACCGCGATATGGGGCCGAAGTCCCGTTACATCGGCCCGGAAGTGCCGCAGGAAGACCTGATCTGGCAAGATCCGGTGCCCGCGGGCCGCACCGACTACGACGTGGCGGCCGTGAAGGCGAGAATCCTCGAATCCGGCCTCGGTGTCGGCGACATGGTGGCAACCGCCTGGGACAGCGCCCGCACCTTCCGCGGATCGGACAAGCGCGGCGGCGCCAATGGCGCGCGCATCCGCCTGGCCCCGCAGCGCGAGTGGGAGGGCAATGAACCGGAACGCCTGAACCGCGTGTTGCCCGTGCTGGAAAAGATTGCCGCAGAAACCGGCGCCAGCGTGGCCGACGTGATCGTGCTGGCGGGTAACGTCGGCATCGAGCAGGCCGCCCGCAATGCCGACTTCGAGGTGAATGTTCCCTTCGCGCCGGGCCGCGGCGACGCCACGCAGGAACAGACCGACGCGGCGAGCTTCGGCGTGCTGGAACCTCTCGCGGACGGTTTCCGCAACTGGCAGAAGAAGGGCTACCTGGTCAGCCCCGAGGAATTGCTGCTCGACCGCGCTCAGCTGATGGGCCTGAGCGCGCGCGAGATGACCGTGCTGATCGGCGGCCTGCGCGTGCTGG
>JAEZHR010000373.1 GCA_023416415.1 Pseudomonadota bacterium | reverse complement strand
GTCCCGACCAGCCACAAGGAAGCGCGCGCCCAGAACGCGTCGCCGGTCCACCAGAACGCCGCGTCGCTGGCGAGCGCGCCGGAGAGAAAGGCAATCGGAAAGGTGATCAGCATCGGATGCAGCGGATGGCCGTCGATGGCGATCGAACTCGTGGTGCTCTTGGGAGCGGGTTTGAGCAGCGGGCTTTTCAAAGTGCGTCCAGCTGTTTTCCGGCAGGGGCGATGCGGGTGGGACTGATGTGGAGGAGGGGTGTTCCGGGGATTGAGTCTGGTCTACGTTCGGCGTATCCGGCGCATCATCCAGGTGCATCGGCCGATTGCGCTCAAGCGTGGAAGCGCCCTCCTTCGACGAGGAGGGAGCTGTTCAATGAACGCCCGAATGCTTCCGGGCGGTGCGGCAACCTGCCTGCGCTAGGAAGGACACGAGGCGAGCAAGGGCGCGATCGCTTCTCGCGTGGCGATCGTCGTCGGGCTGTCGTCCGGCCCGGCGTCGTTGCGCGTGAAGGTGCAACCGTAGGTCGGCTCGGCCACGACGGCAGCATCGAGCACGTCGTCCCCGGCTGGCGTGACGCCGGATTCGGCCCACGCAACCATCGCATCGAAAGCTTCGACCTGTTCGCGCACCGTGAAGTCGCAGTGGCTTGGCGCGCGGATCGCACGCTGCACCAGCCACTCGTCGCTGCCGTTGGCCTGCGCGCGCTGGCGGTAGATCTGCTGCATGCTGAACGGCACGTACATGTCGCCCAGAGTATGCATGCTCACCACCGGCACGCTGAACTGGCCATTGACCTTGGGAATCCAGCGCAGGCCGTCGGCGCGCGGCGCATTGGCGTCGGGGTCGGCGGCAAGTCGCTGGACGCTGGCATTGAAGCTTGCTTCCTCGGCCGATTGCGCGGGGTTGTCATCAAACTGATAGATGACGCGCTGCGTGTCCGGGATGCTGCTCGTGAGGATGCCGTTGACCGTGCCATCGCTGCCGAACGTGGCCCAGACGACGTCCTGCAGGGCGCTGACGGCGAATCCGATCGGGAACACCGGCCGTTCACCGCCGGTCAGGGCCTTGACGGCCGCTCTCAGTTGCTCGCCTTCCGGGGTCGGGATGCCGGTGAAACTCACGAACAGTTCATCGCGCACGTCGTCCGCGATGCTCGCGAACTCGGAAACCGAATGGTCGGCATAGCCGGCCAAGGTCTGCGCGGCGATCTGGTAGGCGGCGAAATAGTCGAACAGTTCGGTATCGCCCATCACGCCGCACATCGGCACCGCTCCATCGTACGCGTACCGGTTGCGCGCGGTCTGCAGGGTTTCGGCCTCAATCGCCGCACCCGCAATATGTCCGCCCATCGAGTGACCGATGATGTAGGTCCGCTCCGGAGCTTCCAGCGTGCGCCCGCGTGCGGCGGCGATCTGGACGAAGGCATTGGCCAGAGCGTTGGTGTCCTCCACACCTGCAAGCACGTCATAGAAATTCTTGCTGTAGCTCGACGCGGCCCAGGCATAGCCGTTTTCGATCAGGTGACGCCGGATCGGCGGCGTGGTGATGCGCAGATCGGGGCCTTCGCCCGCGTAGCCGTGCGCATACATGACCAGCCGTCCGTTCCAGTTCTCAGGCACTTCGATGCGATAGGCCGAATCGCCGAGCATGCCGGCCCAGCGATCGGTCTCGACCGTGGCGCCGGCCAGTGCGGCGAAGCCCGGTCCACCGTCGGCTGCGGTTTCGCTGTCGGGGTAGGCATCGGGTGCCAGAGCCGTGAAGCTGCGCAGGTCCTGCGCGCGCACTTCGGGTTGTGGCGCGCCGGGCTGCGGCCCCGCGTCGGGCAGGGCGGTGTCCGAATTGCTGCCGCCGCAGGCGGTAAGCACCAGGGCGCTGCAGAACAGCAGCGCGCCTTTGTTCCAGATGCTGGTTTTCACTCGCTGTCTCCTTATTGTGATGCTCGGTGTCAAGATTTCCGAACGGTCGTGCTTGTTATTGACATTACGACAAATGAGGGGGCGGGAAAGCGCTGCGCGAAGATTGATTGCGGTCGCGCAAGTGCTGCAGCGCGGTGCTGGAGCGCGGCAATGAACCGACAAGCCTGCGATCGGGTCGCACTGCTGGTGGCGGACGCCTCCTCGGCGCATCGCCTGTCGTGAACTTCAATCCGGGAGCAGCAACATGAATCTCAGAAAGTGCATATTGATCGCCGGCTGCATGCCGGCATTTCTGGCCGGCCCCGCGATGGCCAACGATCTGGAAGGCCCCATCGAAAGCGTCGATGCCTCAAAGCGTTCCTTCGTGGTCCAGGGCATCACCTTCTTCACCAATGAAACCACCGACTACGATGCTGGCCTGCGTCGCTTTGAGGACCTGAAAGCCGGCCAGAATGTGGAAGTCGACTTCGTGTACCGGGAGAAGCGGCATATCGCCACCGAGGTCGAGCTTGAGCCTGAGAAAAAATAGCCGGGCGGTGCAGCTTGTTGCCGCGTGTTTGCCGGTGCTGCCGCTGCAGGTGCATGCACATGCGCAGCACCGCGAGCAGTTGCATGGATTCGCCGACCTGCACTGGAACTTCGATCCGTGGGTCGTGCTGCCGCTGGCGTTGGCCGGCGCCTTCTATCTGGCCGGCATCATCAGGCTATGGCGTGCGTCGGCGCCGGGCAGCGGGGTCAGCCGCCGCCGGGCAGGGAGCTATGCGCTGGGGTGGGTGATGCTGATCGTTGCGCTGGTCACGCCACTCGATCCCCTGGGCGAGGCGCTGTTCAGCGCGCACATGGTGCAGCACGAGCTGCTGATGCTGGTGGCCGCGCCGCTGCTGGTGCTAGGCCGCCCGCTGGCAGTATTCGTGTGGGCGCTGCCCCTGTCATGGCGCCGCGGCGTGGGAGCCGTCACGCGGGCGCGACCCGTGGCAAGCGTGTGGGCGCACCTGATGCATCCGCTGTCGGCCTGGGTCATTCATGCGCTCGTCCTGTGGGGGTGGCACGCGCCACCCTTGTTTCAGGCCAGCGTACTGGACCCGACCATCCATACCATCCAGCACTTCAGCTTCCTGCTTGCTGCGCTGCTGTTCTGGTGGACGCTGCTGAGCCCGCGAGACAGGCAGGGTGGTGCGGCGGTAGCCGTACTTTATCTGCTTACCACCGCGATGCATACCGGCATGCTGGGCGCGCTGCTGACGTTCTCCACGCGCATCTGGTATCCGGTCTATGCCCCGCTGACGCCTTACTGGGGCCTCAGTCCCTTGCAGGACCAGCAGCTCGGCGGGCTCATCATGTGGGTGCCGGGCGGGTTGGCCTATCTGCTGGCTGCGCTCTGGCTGGCGGCGCGCATGTTGCGTGCGGATGATGCGGCGCGGGCCCGGCATATGCATACGCGCCGCGTCGACTTGGCCTAATATCGCAAGCTTGGAAAAATTCAGCTGCAAGGCAGCGCCCCGCCCATGCAAGACCGGCCATCGACGCCCCGCACTTCCACAGCTCCGCTTTCGCCGCTGGCGCCGTTGACGCGCCCTACCTTTCGCATGCTCTGGCTGGTGTGGGTCACCGCCAACATGACGATGTGGATGAACGACGTCGCCGCCGCATGGATGATGACCTCGCTCACCGCGTCCCCTATCTGGGTGGCGCTGGTGCAGACCGCCGCGACGCTGCCGGTCTTCCTGCTCGGCCTGCCCAGCGG
>JAEZHR010000311.1 GCA_023416415.1 Pseudomonadota bacterium | reverse complement strand
GTTATGACCCACGTTGTGACCGAATCCTGCATCCGCTGCCGTTATACCGACTGCGTCGATGTATGCCCGGTTGACTGCTTCCGCGAAGGTCCCAATTTCCTCGCCATCGATCCGGACGAGTGCATCGACTGCGCCGTGTGCGTCGCAGAATGCCCGGTCAACGCCATCTACGCCGAAGAAGATGTGCCGGCCGATCAGCAGGAATACATCAAGCTCAACGTCGAACTTGCTCGCAAGTGGCCATCCATCACGAAAACCAAGGATCCGCTTCCCGATGCGGACGAATGGAAAGACGTGAAAGACAAGCTTCAGTATCTGATCAAGTAAGAACATGCATCACCGTGCCCTGCACGGCCAACAGAACAAGAACGAGGGCAGCGCCCACCACCATCAAAGGCCGTTCGCCGTCGGAAAGGAGCGCCGGCATTTTTTGGAACTCGTGAAATGAAACAGGAACTCGACAGGCGTATGGAAACCAGCAACGGCCTCAACACTTCTCCCGCTGCCCCGAGCAGCAACGCAGACGCAAGCCGCGCGCCGATCGAAGCCGATGCCGTTATCGTGGGCGCCGGTCCGGTCGGTCTGTTTCAGGTGTTCGAACTTGGCCTGCTGGAAATCAAGGCACACGTGATCGACTCACTGGCGCACGTCGGTGGTCAATGCGTGGAGCTGTATCCTGACAAGCCGATCTACGACATTCCCGCCGTGCCCGTGTGCACCGGCCAGGAGCTGACCGACAACCTGCTCAAGCAGATCGAGCCGTTCGCGCCGACCTTCCATCTCGGCCAGGAAGTCACTCTGGTCAACAAGCGTGAAGACGGCCGCTTCGACCTCGAAACCTCGACCGGCACGCGCTTCATCACCAAGACCATCTTCATCGCAGCAGGCGTTGGCTCCTTCCAGCCGCGCACGCTCAAAGTGGACGGCATCGAGAAATTCGATGGCAGCCAGCTGTTCTACCGCGTCAAGGACCCGAGTCGCTTCGAGGGCAAGAACCTCGTGATCTGCGGGGGTGGCGATTCGGCGCTGGACTGGGCGCTGAGCCTCGTCGGCAAGGCCGAGTCGGTGGTGCTGGTGCATCGACGTGAAGAGTTCCGCGCTGCGCCGGCATCGGTCGCCAAGATGAAGGAACTGTGCGACAACTACGAAATGCAGTTCCTGGTCGGCCAGGTGAGCGGTTACGAAGAGCGTGAAGGCAAGCTGGCCGAGGTCAAGGTAACGGGCGCCGACGGCGTCACCCGCCGTTTGCCGCTGGACGACCTGCTG
Organism: Pseudomonadota bacterium; assembly: GCA_023416415.1. Lineage (GTDB taxonomy): Bacteria > Pseudomonadota > Gammaproteobacteria > Burkholderiales > Burkholderiaceae_D > Noviherbaspirillum. The sequence goes on along the minus strand of JAEZHR010000311.1, from coordinate 7,165 downwards.
GTGTTCTTCGGACTGTCGCCCAAACTGGGGCCGATCGCCGAATGGGGTCTGGACATCGAGCGCAAGCAACTGAAAGTCGTTGACACGGAAAAATTCGAGACCAACGTCCCTGGCATTTTCGCCGTGGGCGACATCAACACCTATCCGGGCAAGAAGAAGCTGATCCTTTCCGGCTTCCACGAGGCCGCGCTGGCCGCGTTCGGCGCCGCGCCCTACATCTTCCCGGAAAAGAAGATTCACATGCAGTACACCACCACCTCGCCGAAGCTGCACAAAATTCTCGGCGTGGAAACACCAGTATTCGACTGAATCGTTTCCTTTCAGCTCACGATGCCCCGGTTGCAAGACCGGGGCATTTTTCTTTGCTTCGGTCCTTTTCCGGCCCCGTTCGCCGCCTGCCGGTAATAGTTACACAGGCTGCGCCCTGTAGCGACGCACCTGACTCCTCCTGCTGCCGGCAAGTGCACGTGCCGGCCATACCATGCCACCCAAATTGGCATCGGCACGATTTCTGCATGCCTTGCTGCGCAGAACGGGAAAACATCTTCCCATTTCCTCGAAGATGCCCATATAGGGTAATGAGGTACAGCATCCGGACCATTCCATGCTTGTATCGCGTCAGTCACAATATGTTATGTTGCACAAGGTTATCTGCTTGGGTGCAGATTCGGCATTGAGAAAGCGCGTGTGTCGCGCGGACACCCGAGGCCAAAGCCGAAAACAACAGCATTCCGAGACAAAACTTGTTTTTGTTGCATTGCAGCATGGCGCGTTTATCTGCAGAATCGCGATACCGGTTACCCGAAAGAGGCATCTATGCTTTACCAATTGCATGAACTGAATCGCACCTTGCTGAACCCCCTGATTCAGTGGGCGGAAGCATCCGCCAAGCTGTTTACCAATCCGGTGTCGCCGCTGGCCCACACGCCCTTCTCGCAGCGCATCGCCGCCGGCTACGAATTGATGTACCGGCTGGGCAAGGATTACGAAAAGCCCGAGTTCGGCATCAAGTTCGTCCCGGTCGACGGCGAAGATGTGGCCGTGTTCGAGGAAGTCGTGGAGGAGCGCCCCTTCTGTCGCCTGCTCCACTTCAAAAAGAACCTTGACGCCGCGAAAGCGGCCGAGCAGCCCACCGTGCTGGTCGTTGCCCCTCTGTCCGGACACCATGCCACGTTGCTGCGCGATACCGTGCGTGCCCTGCTTTCGCAGCATGATGTCTATATCACCGACTGGACTGACGCGCGCATGGTGCCGCTGTCCGAAGGCCCGTTCCACCTGCACGATTACATCTACTACGTGCAGGATTTCATTCGCCGCCTCGGCCCCGATCTGCACGTCATTTCGGTCTGTCAGCCGACCGTACCCGTGCTGGCCGCCATCTCGCTGATGGCAAGCGCAAAGGACCCGAAGCTGCCTAAGACGATGACTATGATGGGCGGCCCGATCGATCCGCGCCGCTCGCCAACGGCAGTCAATGACCTGGCCACCGAAAAGCCCTACAAGTGGTTCGAAGACACCGTCATCTACAGCGTGCCGCCCAACCACCCCGGTTTCGGCCGCAAGGTGTATCCCGGCTTCCTTCAGCACGCAGGCTTCATCGCCATGAATCCTGGGCGCCACGCCCAAAGCCACTGGGATTTCTACATGCACCTGCGCGAAGGTGATCAGGATTCGGCCGAAGAGCATCGCAAGTTCTACGACGAATACAATGCCGTGCTCGACATGCCGGCCGAGTACTACCTTGAAACGATCCGGGACGTATTCCAGGAGTTCAAGCTGGCACGCGGCGTGTGGGAGATCGAGGGCAAGCCGGTGCGTCCGCAGGACATCAAGACCGTCGCCCTGTTCACGATCGAAGGCGAGCTGGACGACATCTCCGGTTCCGGCCAGACGCAGGCCGCACACGACCTGTGCAAGAACATTCCCGAGTCGAAGAAGCTTCATTTCACCGCGCCGAAGTGCGGCCACTACGGCATCTTCTCCGGTCGCCGCTGGCGCCAGATCATTTGCCCGAAGATCGGGGAATTCATCCGCGCCAACGCGTGATGGCCCTGCGGGCAAGCGATTGCCGATCCAAGGCCGCAGCCGCAAGCTGCGGCCTTTTTGCTTCCTCTTCCCGCAATGGCGGATAATCCCGTCTTTGTCCCGATTCACCGCGCCGTGTCCGACCCATTCCCATCGCTTGCCGACCGCATCGAAGACCTGCTGCCGCAAACCCAGTGCACGAAATGCGGTTACCCGGCCTGCCGGCCATATGCAGAAGCAGTCGCCGCCGGCAGTGCAAATTACAACCAGTGCCCCCCCGGAGGCGCCGAAGGCGTTGCACGACTGGCAGCGCTGCTCGGCAAGCCAGTAATTCCGCTGAATCCCGTCAACGGTATCGAGCGCGAGCGGCCGGTCGCCGTGATCGATGAAAGCCTGTGCATCGGCTGCACGCTTTGCATTCAGGCCTGCCCGGTCGATGCCATCGTCGGTGCCGCAAAGCAGATGCACACGGTGGTACCGCAGTTGTGCACCGGTTGCGATCTGTGCGTGGCGCCGTGTCCGGTCGACTGCATTACCATGGCGAGCGTCACGCCGGGCCGGACCGGATGGGCCGCTTGGTCGCAGGTGCAGGCCGACGCGGCACGCGAACGCCATGCCTTCCGCACGTTCCGACTGCGGCGTGAAAAGGAAGAGAACGATGCAAGGCTGGCGGCCAAGGCCGCTGCCAAGCTCAAGGCGGTGGAATCGGAAGCAGCGCAAAACCCCGAAGAAAGAGCAGCGCAGGAGCGCAAGCGCGCCATCATCCAGGCCGCCATGGAACGTGCGCGCAAGAAGAAGGAAGAAATGGCGGGCCGCACCGGAACCGAAGTGACCGGCATTGACGACGTTTCGCGCGCGGTGCAAAGACAGATCGCCGAGGTCAAGGCCCGCATGGACGAACAATGAACGCAGCCAAACGACTCGAAATCTTCACCCGCTTTCGCCAGGCCAACCCGCATCCGACTACGGAACTGGAATACACGACACCGTTCGAACTGCTGATCGCGGTGCTGCTGTCGGCACAGGCCACCGACGTGTCGGTCAACAAGGCAACCCGCCGCCTGTATCCGGTCGCAAACACACCTGCCGCCATGCTGGAACTGGGCGAGGAAGGGTTGGCCGAATACATCAAGTCCATCGGCCTGTATCGCACCAAGGCAAAGAACGTGATCGCCACCTGCCGCATCCTGCTCGATCAGCACTGCGGCGAGGTACCGCGCTCGCGCGAGGCACTGGAAGCCCTTCCGGGAGTAGGACGCAAGACGGCGAACGTGGTGCTCAATACCGCGTTCGGCGAGCCCACGATTGCCGTGGACACGCACTTCTTCCGCGTCTCCACCCGGACCGGCATCGCGCCTGGCAAGAATGTCGACGTGGTCGAGCAGAAGCTGCTCAAGGTGGTACCGGCGGAGTTCCGGCACGATGCACACCACTGGCTGATCCTGCACGGCCGCTATACCTGCATCGCGCGCAAGCCGCAATGCTGGAACTGTTTGATTGCAGACCTGTGCGAGTTCAAGGACAAGACACCTCTGCCGCAAAAAGGCATATAGAAGGCAAGCATGTTCAACCCCTCCCAGCAAGACGTGCGCCGCTTCTTCTGCGAAACATTTCGCAAGATGGGCGCCAATGACATCCTCACGCCGCTGGAAGCGATGGCGCGCGACTGGATCATCCAGCACCCTGAGTATCACGACACCCTCGCCCGGCTTGAGGACGCGCTGGCGGCCGATTATTCGATCGAACGCGGCGAAAGCAATCCCTTCCTGCACCTGGCCATGCACCTGAGCATTGACGAACAGCTGTCGATTGATCAGCCGCAGGGCATCCGCGCTGCCTTCCAGGCGCTGGCGCACAAGCGCGGATCAAGCCATGACGCCCAGCACGAGATGATGGAGTGTCTCGGCGAGATGATCTGGCAGTCGCAGCGCAGCGGATTGCCGCCGGATGGTGCCGCCTATGTCGAATGCGTGAAGAAAAGAACCTGATGCAAGCACGGTTTGCTCAAGCGGCACGGCAGCATTAAATAACAAAATGACAATATCGCGCCGCGCTGCTAAAATCCGGCAGGAAATTGCAATTTTTGCAATCATTCTGCCATGTCTCCCGCGCACGTCCTCCATATCAGCCTTCCTCTGTTCGACAGCACTACCCGACTGTACGAACTGAGTTTCCGCCACGCCATCCCCAATCTCGGCTCGGGCGGTCTGCTGGTCGAAGCCTTTGCCGCTGGTGAAGCGTTGCACGAAGTCAACTGGCGCGACCTCATCGTCCTCTCGACCAACGCCCACATTCCCCTCAAGACCTTGATCGCTCAGCCGGCCACGCTGCACGTGAGTCTGGCAGACGGCACCCGTACTAGCTTTTCCGGCCTGGTCAATCAGGCAGCTCTGCTCGGCAGCGACGGCGGCTTTGCACGTTACCGGTTGCGTCTGGTGCCCTGGATCTGGGTACTGTCGCAAAGTGCCACCTCGCGCGTCTGGCAGGACACGAGCACTATCGACATCGTCGAATCCGTCTTTGCCGGCCACGCCATGCATGCGGCCTGGACCTGGAGTGCGGACGCCGTCGCCTTCCTGCGCGACGCACGCCAGCGCGGCTACTGCAACCAGTACCGCGAGACCGACCTGGCCTTCGTCACCCGAATACTGGCCGAGGAAGGCATTGCCTGGCGCGTCGAGGAACACGCCGACAGCCCGGCGGGCCACCGCCTTGTGCTGTTTGCCGACAGCACCCAGGACAGTGCCGTGCCCGAGGATGCCACCAGTGCGGGAGCGCTCGGAGGAGCAGGCATCCGCTACCACGGCGCACGCACGATGGAAATCCAGGACAGCGTCTGCGCACTCGGCAACCGGCGCGTCTTCCACAGCGCCCGCACCACTGTCGCTGGCTACCATCCCGACACCAAGCGCGTCATCACGGCCAGCGTTCCCACCCGCGAGGGATTGGGCGGAGCGCGCGCCCCCTTGCTCGAAGCGTGCGACTTTGCCGGCGTCGACAGCTTTGCCAACCATGCCGAGGCCGAACGCTATGCGCGTCTGCACATGGAAGCGCTTGAAGCCCGGCGCGAACGCTGGCAGGGCCGCTCCACGGTGCGCACCCTGCGCCCCGGTACCCGTTTCTCCCTGACCGGCACGCCGCTGTCAGGCCACGACACATCCGCCCCGTGGTTTGCCGTCACCCGCGTGGTCAGCGTGGGTATCAACAACCTGCCCAAACCGGCCCGCGAGAGCATCGCTGAACTGTTCGGTCCCCTCCCCGAATTGCTGCAGGAATGCCTGCAGCCGGCCACTAGCCGAGACCCAGACGTCGAGGACAGGAACACTGCATCGCACGATGCCTGGACGAATGTCCGGTGGGACGAGTACACGGCCGCATGCCACGACGACGAACTGTTTCCGCTCGCCGCCCTGATCGAACAGGCCGAGCAGCTCGGCTATGCCAATCGCTTCGACGCCATTACCGCCACCATTCCGTGGCGTCCGCTGCTGGACGATGGCACCGGCTGCGTGCTCAATGCCAAGCCGCGCGCACTCGGCAGCCAGACCGCCATTGTCGTCGGGCCTGACGGCTGTCCGACACCCAATGGCGCCGATGAAATCCATTGCGATCGTCATGGCCGCATCCGCATCCGCTTCCACTGGCAGGGCGAACATGGCGATGGCACCGCCACCTGCTGGGTGCGCGTGGCCCAACGCTGGGCGGGCACCGGTTTCGGCGCCCAATTTCTGCCGCGTATCGGCCAGGAAGTCCTGGTGCGCTTCCTCGACAACGACATCGACCGTCCCATCGTCGTCGCAGCGCTCTACAACGGCCAGGGTGAAGGCGGCGTACTCCCCACCCCCGGCGGACGTCACGACCGGCAGGCCGACCGCACCGTCTTCGAATCCGCGAACGACCACACCCCCAGCGCCCAAGGCAATCTCGCCGCCGGCCACAGTCCGGTCTGGCACGGCGCTTCGGCCGGTGCAGACGGCCATCGCAACCCCGCCGCCCAATGGGGCATTCGCAGCAAGGAGTTCGGCGGCTACGGCTACAACCAGCTGGTCTTCGACGACACCGACAGCCAGGGCCGCATCCAGTTGAAGAGCACGCAATACGGCAGCCAGCTCGAACTGGGCCATCTGATCCATACCGCAGACAACTACCGCGGCAGCTTCCGCGGTCTCGGCTTCGAGCTGCGCACCGATGCCTATGGGGCCATAAGGGCCGGCAAGGGACTGCTGCTCTCCACCTTCGGCATCGTCCACAACGCCACCACCCGTGACCCGGCAGGCGACAACGTCGCCGGCATCGCCCACCTCAAGCAGGCCGCCAGTCTCGCCGAACACTTCAGCCACGCGGCCACCAGTCACAAGACCGTCGCCCTGGCCGGGCACACCGGCACCCTGCAGGCCAACGCCAGCGCCATCGACGACACAGCGGCACCGGTTCAAGCCCTGCTGAAGGCAGCCAGCGGCATGGTGAGCAACAGCAGTCTAGACGCAGCCAGCGAAGATGCCGCGAACAAGGTCACCATGCTCGGTGCCGACAAGATCCCGCATACCACCGATCCCGTCATAGCGATCGCCGCCCGTGCCGGACTTGGCCTGGCCGCCGGGCAGAACCTGCAGATGACGGTGGGTGAAACAGCCCACCTGATGAACGGGGGCGACAGTCAGTTCATCACCGGAGAAAGGCTGCGCATGCATACCGGGCAAGCCATCGGCCTGCTCGCCGGCGCGGTGGCACCGGGCGAGAACGGCGTCGGCCTGCAGATGATCGCCGCCCACGACGACATCGGCCTCCAGGCCCAGAACGGCACCGCAGACGTGAAAGCGGCCGAGCTCATCGACATCATTTCAGCCAACAGCCACATCGACTGGGCTGCAGCCACGCGCATCAGCATCTCGACCGAAGGCGGCGCCAACATCACGATCGCCAACGGCAACATCACCGTGCAGTGTCCGGGGAAAATCCTGATTCAGGCGGGGAAGAAGAGCCTGAGCGGGCCTGCAAAGACAGACTATCCCTTGCCAACGTCACCAGGCCATGTATGCATTTCCTGTCTGTTGAAAGCCAAGGCACAGGGCTCCCCCCTCGTGGCGAAGAATGCTTGAGCGTCCACCTTCCCCGCCGCCCGCTCTACCGTCCGTGGCAA
>JAEZHR010000286.1 GCA_023416415.1 Pseudomonadota bacterium | reverse complement strand
GTTCGAGTCCTTCCTCCCCTGCCAGATTTAGCTCTGGTTTGCACATGCAAATTAGGGCGTTGTAGGGGAGTCGCCAAGTTGGTTAAGGCACCGGATTTTGATTCCGGCATGCGAGGGTTCGAGTCCTTCCTCCCCTGCCATTAAACTCAAGCAGAACCGACAAGCCGCCAATGCTAGACCTAAAGCCCGACCGGGCATCCAGTCCAGTGTTGGCGGCTTTTGTCCCTTTCTGATCTTTAATCCCCTTTATCCGATTGCAATAGGTGTGCCATGGCGCTTGAAAACCTGATGGTCTTTACCGGTAACGCAAACCCGGAGTTGGCCGCCGGAGTCGCCAGGCAACTCGGCATCCCGCTCGGCAAGGCCGTCGTTTCCAAATTCTCCGACGGCGAAGTGATGGTCGAGATCAACGAAAACGTCCGCGGCAAGGACGTCTTCGTGCTGCAGTCCACCTGCGCCCCGACCAATGACAATCTGATGGAAATCATGTTGATGGTCGATGCCTTGAAGCGCGCCTCTGCCGGCCGCATCACCGCCGCCATCCCCTATTTCGGCTACGCCCGCCAGGACCGCCGCCCGCGCTCGGCGCGTGTGGCGATCTCGGCCAAGGTGGTCGCCAACATGCTGCAGGAAGTCGGCGTCGAACGCGTGCTGATCATGGACCTGCATGCCGACCAGATCCAGGGCTTCTTCGACATCCCCGTCGACAACATCTACGCCTCGCCCATTCTCTTGTCGGACCTGATCACCAAGAACTACGACAACCTGCTGGTGGTATCCCCCGACGTTGGCGGTGTTGTGCGTGCCCGTGCGCTGGCCAAGCGCCTGAACTGCGATCTGGCCATCATCGACAAGCGCCGCCCGAAGGCCAACGTATCGGAGGTCATGCACATCATCGGCGAAGTCGATGGGCGCAACTGCGTAATCATGGACGACATGGTCGACACCGCCGGTACGTTGACCAAGGCTGCCGAAGTGCTCAAGGAGCGCGGCGCCATGAAGGTGGTGGCCTACTGTACGCACCCGGTGCTGTCCGGCCCGGCGATCGAGCGTATCTCCACCTCGCCGCTGGATGAATTGGTTGTCACCGACACCATTCCGCTGTCTCCGGCCGCCCGTGCCTGTCCGAAGATCCGCCAATTGAGTTGCGCCGAGCTCCTGGCCGAGACCTTCAAGCGCATCACCACCGGCGACTCGGTCAGCTCGCTGTTCGCCGAATAATCTTTTGCCCCGCCTCGCACGAGGCGGGGTTGTTCAGCCCCCTGGTCGCGGGGGGTCAACCGCAAGGCATGTTGCCTTGCATTTCTTGGAGCAATAAAAATGAAAGTCATCGCATTTGCACGCAACGAGCAGGGGTCCGGAGCGAGCCGCCGCCTGCGTCGTTCGGGCCAGACCCCCGGCATCGTCTACGGTGGCGAAGCCGCCCCGCAGGCCATCGCTCTCGACCACAACGCACTGTTCTACGCGCTGAAGAAGGAAGCCTTCCACTCGTCGATTCTCGACCTTGAGATCGATGGCACTGCCCAGAAGGTCCTGCTGCGCGACTTCCAGATGCACGCCTACAAGCCGTTGGTAATGCATGTCGACTTCCAGCGCATCGATGAAAAGCAGGCCATCCACACCAAGGTGCCGCTGCACTTCGTCAACGCTGAAATCTCCCCGGCCGTCAAGCTGTCCGGCGGCATTATCAACCACGTGTTGAACGAACTCGACGTGTCCTGCCTGCCGGCCGACCTGCCGGAATTCATCGAAGTGGACCTGTCGAAGGTTGAAGCCGGTGCGTCCGTGCACCTGTCCGACATCAAGCTGCCCAAGGGTGTGACCCCGGTGCTGCATGGCGGCCAGGACAACCCGACGCTTGCCACGGCCTCGACCCCGGCCGGCCAGCAATCCGCCGCCAGCGAAGGCGAAGAAGCGAAGTAATTCGCCTCACTCCTCGATGAACCCCGCCTTCGCGCGGGGTTTTCTTTTTTTCCGGCACCTGCGCTACAACGCGACTTGCCCGATAATCCTCTCTTTCCAGACACCAACCGACGCCCCACGCCATGCCCATCCGCCTGATCGTCGGCCTCGGCAACCCCGGCCCCGAATACGAACTGACCCGTCACAACGCAGGTTTCTGGCTGGTCGACCGGCTCGCCCCCGCGCCCTTGGCGCGCGAAACGCGCTTCAACGCACTGGCCGCGAAAGCGCGCATCGGCGGCCAGGAAGTCTGGCTGCTGGAACCGCAAACCTACATGAACCGCTCGGGCCAGTCGGTCGGTGCCCTTGCACGCTTCTTCAAGATCGTGCCGGAAGACATCCTGGTCGTGCACGACGAACTCGACTTGCCGCCGGGTGCGGCCAAGATCAAGAAAGGGGGCTCCTCCGGCGGACACAACGGCCTGAAGGACATCACGGCCGCGCTTGGCACCCAGGATTACTGGCGTCTGCGCCTTGGCATTGGCCATCCGCGCAATGCCAACCTGCAGCAGCAGGTGGTCGACTACGTGCTACACCGCCCACGCAAGGAAGAACAGGAGCCGATCGACGATGCGATCCGGCGCAGCCTGGACGTGATTCCGATGCTGTGCGAGGGCAAATTCGAGGCGGCGATGATGAAGCTTCACAGCGTGAAGTAAAGGCAAGCCTGTGAGGGACAGCCCGATTACGATCCAGGCCGGCCCCGTCGCGCTCGCTCACCTGCGCGAACATGGCCTGCGCGCGCAGGACGTAGCCGTGATACCGGCTGCTGCAGGCGGCCCAAAGGGCCTGATTCTTGGGCGCCTGGACGAATGGCTGTTCGGCGAGTGGCTGCCTTCGGCACCGCGCCGCCGCGTGCTGATCGGCTCCTCGATCGGTGCCTGGCGCATGGCCTGCGCCTGTCTGCCCGATCCGGCCGGCGCCTTCCGGCGCCTCGCGGATATCTACTGTGCCCAGACCTACCCGGCCAAGCCGAGCGCGCAGCTGGTTACGGATACCTCGCGCGACTTCGTGCGCGAACTTCTGGACGGTGAAACGCAAGCCGCGGTCAAGCATGCACAGCACCGCCTGCAAATCCTGACCTCGCGCGGGCGCCTGTTGCTGTCCGTGCCGCAGCGCCGGGCCGCTGTCGCCTCCGGATTCGGTCTGGCCATACTTGGCAATCTCGCCGCGCGCCGGCATCTCGCGCCGCATCTGTCACGCGTACTATTCGACAGCGCTCCGGAACCGGTCTGGGCCGCCTCGGGTTTCGATGCCTTCGCCACCGAAACGGCAGCGCTCGCCGAAAACAATCTGGAGCACGCGCTGCTCGCCTCCGGCACCCTGCCCTTCATCATGGAAGCGGTGCGCGACATTCCCGGTGCACCGGCCGGCAGCTACTGGGATGGTGGCCTGATCGACTACCACCTCGCCCTGCCATATCCGCAGATTGCCGAGGAAGCTGGTGGCGGTCTGGTGCTTTATCCGCACTTCGGGCCGCGTATCGTGCCTGGCTGGTTCGACAAGACGCTGCCTTGGCGCCATGCCGCAGCGAAAGGCACGCGGCATTGGCTGGACAACGTGATTCTGGTCTCGCCTTCGCGCAGCTTTCTGCAACGTCTCACACGCGGCAAGCTACCGGACCGCAACGATTTTTACATCTACGGCGATAACCACGCGTTGCGCGCACTGAACTGGCGTCTTTCGATCTCGGAGGGTGAACGCATGCGCGATGCGCTGGCGAACTTCGTCGAACGCCCCGACCTCTCCCAGGTGAAGCCGTTCGCCTGAACGTGCTGCAGTAGAATAGCGGGTTGTTTCGCGCCTGCCCGCTCCAAGGGGCGCGCCCATGTTTTTATTGCAAGGCACACACCATGAGTCTCAAATGCGGCATCGTCGGCCTGCCCAATGTTGGCAAGTCCACTCTCTTCAACGCGCTCACCAAGGCCGGCATCGCCGCCGAGAACTACCCCTTCTGCACGATCGAACCCAACGTCGGGGTGGTTGAAGTGCCCGACCCGCGAATGCAGCAGCTGGCCGAGATCGTCAAGCCGGAGCGCATCGTGCCGGCCATCGTCGAGTTCGTCGACATCGCGGGTCTGGTTGCTGGTGCATCCAAGGGCGAAGGGCTGGGCAACCAGTTCCTGGCTCACATCCGCGAAACCGACGCCATCGTCAACGTCGTGCGCTGCTTCGAAGATCCGAACGTCGTGCATGTCGCCGGCAAGGTCAGTCCGCTCGACGACATCGCCGTGATCCAGACCGAACTGGCGCTGGCCGATCTCACGACCGTCGAGAAAGCGATCCAGCGCGAAGGCAAGAAGGCCAAGGCCGGTGACAAGGACGCCATCAAGCTGATTGCCCTGCTCGAACGCGTGCAGACCGCGCTTAACGAAGCCAGGCCCGTGCGTGCTCTCGGTCTGGATGCGGACGAAATGGCCCTGCTCAAGCCGCTGTGCCTGATCACCGCCAAGCCCGCGATGTACGTAGGCAACGTCGCCGAGAACGGCTTCACGAACAACCCCCTGCTCGACCAGCTGGCCGCCTACGCCGCCGATCAGAATGCACCACTGGTGGCCATCTGTGCGGCCATCGAAGCCGAGATCGCCGACCTTGACGATGAAGACAAGGGTGCCTTCCTGGCCGACCTCGGCATGGAAGAGCCTGGCCTGAACCGCTTGATCCGCGCCGCCTACACGCTGCTCGGTCTGCAAACCTACTTTACCGCGGGCGTCAAGGAAGTGCGCGCCTGGACCATCCCGATCGGCGCCACAGCCCCGCAGGCCGCCGGCGTGATCCACACCGATTTCGAACGCGGCTTCATCCGCGCCCAGACGATTTCCTTCGACGATTTCATCGCCTACAAGGGCGAGCAAGGCGCAAAGGAAGCGGGCCGGATGCGCGCCGAAGGCAAGGAATACGTGGTCAAGGACGGCGACGTGCTGAACTTCCTGTTCAACGTCTGACGACCGGCGCCTTTGCGCGCCGATCGCCATAGTGCAGCGGCGCTGCGCCGGTGTCGTGCAGTAGCTGCCGCACGACCATCGGCTCAGTGGGCAAGTCGCGGCAGCGCAGCCTCCTCCAGCTTGAAGGCGCCGACGATCTGATCC
>JAEZHR010000260.1 GCA_023416415.1 Pseudomonadota bacterium | reverse complement strand
GTAACCAAAGAAAGGCGCCCCGAAGACGTTGCCCCCTTCGGCGGTCCCCAAGAGCTCGGGCGCCGAGGCGGGAAGCGCTGCAAACTCGCCTTCGGCTCAGACAAGCAGCGCTTCTTTATCCGCCTCGACACCCGATCTCCTGGCAACGCCCAACGGGAGAAAGGCAACAGCCTCTTCGCGCTGCTCGAGCGACTCCGTAGTGTTTCCCCCTCGCCCTGTCATTCCCGCGATTCCCGAGAAGGCGGAAGCCCACTGCGCTGCATTGAAGCTTGCCAAAGCATGCCCTGTCGTTCCCGCTTGTGCGGGAACGACAGGCATCACGTGTGGCAAGCCAAACTGACATGGCGCGTGCGCTTAGGGGGTTTGGGTTTGGAATTTCCGCTTGGACGCTGCCGAAAAAGCGGGAGTCAAAGCGGATAAGAAGCCCTGCTTGTCTGAGCCGAAGGCGAGTTTGCAGGGCTTCCCGCTTTGACTGCCGGTTTTTCGGGAACCCCGAAGGGGCAGCGTCCTCGCGGTCGCCTTTTTTGCCTACTTTTTTGGCGAAGCAAAAAAGTAGGTGGCCCGCCGGGGCCAGTCCCGGCCGGGTCGTCCGGAGAAATACAAGCACCCGCCCCACCGAAGAAAGAACAGCAGAGCGAAGCACTACCGCGGCCGCGCCAGCGACATCCCCCAGTACTGCTTGTAAGTCGACCCCGGCTCCGCCACGCAGGCCACGCCGACTTCGGTGAATGCATCGCTCATGATGTTGGCGCAATGCCCGGGGCTGTCGAGCCAGGCCTGAACCACCTGTTCCACGCTGGCCTGCCCGGCCGCGATGTTTTCTCCGGCTGCGTTCCAGGCATATCCAGTGCCGGTGATGCGCTGGCTGAAGGTCGTCCCGTCGAGGCTGTCATGGGAGAAATAGTCATTGCGAGCCATGTCGGCCGCATGGGCGGCGGCGGCGGCATGCAGGTGGTCATTCCATGTCAGTGGCGGTGCGGCCGGGAAAGAGTTGGTGCCGCAGGCGCGTGCTTCAGCGCGGGCCGCATTGACCAGCTGCATGACTTTCGACTCGAAATCGGGAAGGGAGCAGCTGTACTCGGCAGTAACGGCACCTCCCGAACCGGCCGAAGTTGCAGACGGCCCGGACGGTGCGGGCGTGCCTTCGTCATCGCTTCCGCCGCAGGCGCCCAGGGACAGGACCAGCAGCAGGGGCCAGGCTCGGCGAGCGAAGCGGGTCAACATCCGGGTCAACATCGGACAACTCCAGCGAGAAGGCACGATCCTCGGAAAGACCTGTCAGATCATGCCTTGGTTCCGGCGCGACGCAGCGAGCAGCACGCCCCGTCTGCCGTTACACTGCCGGTTTCGTCCGCATTCCATTCATCGCTGTCCGGTTCCGGCCGCAGCGCCTGCCGCAATGAAGTTCGCCCACCTGATCGAAATCAATGATCCGCGCAACCCCTTGATCGAGCCGCTGTCGCGCGCGCAGCTCTGGCGCGGTCTGATGCTGCGCGCGACCGAACCAGAACCTTTCCAGCCCCAGCTGGACCGCTGCACGCTGCTGGAGCAGTCGGGCCTGTACCTGAAGCGCGAGCTGCAGTATGGCGACCTGGTGTTGCAGGACTCGGTACGCTTCCTGCCTCAGCAACAGATCGTCTTCGAGGTGCCCGCGCAGAAGGGGATGCCGGCATCGCGCCTGACGATCACGATCGAAGAACCGGAGCAGGACATCCTGTTCGTGCGTTTCGAGTACGAGAACGAGGCTTCTCCGGAGGAAGACGAAGCCAACAAGATGTACGACGACTTCCGGCGCTCGGCCTACAAGGAGGCCGACATCGACACCATTCGCACCATCCGCGAGCTCGCCTGGCAGGGGCGTCTCGGTACGTAGCGGGTACAGGCACGCAGGCTCGGCTCGCGCCACCGTTCGCTGCTCCCCTGCTCTCCTTTTCACGCCGTAGCGCACGGCATCGGAACCGCTTTCCCGGGGTCGTTGTGCGCTCCTCAGCCGGTACGCAGTTCGGCTTCGCTTTCGTCCCGGCGTGCAGCCTTCATGGCTCTTCTTTCCGCAGCCAGCGCGTGCTGTCCGACCGGACCGTTCGCGCTGTAGCTGCTCCCGCCTTCGCGCCGCCAACGCTCGACACGCTCGTCCAGAGCCACGGGATGAAAGTGCTCTGTTCGCGCGTACTGCCGGTGCGCTGCCGGTGCGCTGCCGGCGCCCGTATCCGCATGCGGATCGAGCTGCCCCGCTCGGGAGCTCGAATTCAGCATCACGCAATGCACATTGCGCTCCGCGACTGACCGAAACGGTCAGGCAGCGCCACCATCGTGGCTTGCATGATGCACTCCCCTTTCGTGATGCCGAGGGAGAAGCAGGGCCCGCCCGCATAAGCCGTGCCTGTGGGCGAATCGCGTGGCGGAAATGCAAGAACTAAACTGCAAACGCCGGGTTCTTACGGTTGAGACCGCTTTTTTCATCCAGGAGGCAACCATGGCAAACATCATCGCGGGACGGTTCGAACAGCAAACCGATAGCACGCACACCATCGAAGCGCTGCTGGATGCGGGCTTTCACCGCGAACACATCGCCAGCTTTTTCCTGAACCCGGCCGGGCAACACGCCACCTACGAACTGGGGGGCGACCACGACCGCTCGCCCGGGGCAAAGCTGTCGGGCAAGGGTGTGGCCGCCGGCGTGGCTTCGGGCGCGGCGGTCGGCGTGGCGGCCACTCCGGTGCTGGGTCCGCTGGGTCCGGTCGCCGGTGGCTTGCTCGGCGCCTATCTGGGCGGGCTGGTCGGCGGACTGTCGCAGATGCGCGACCGCGGCGACGTCGGCCCGCATGCGGAAGATCCGGAGAACATGCTGCCGCAGCGCCATGCCGGCATGTACGTGGCAATCGCCGTGGCCGACGATGCCGAGGAAATGCACGCGGTAAACACGCTGGAGGCACTCGGCGCCACCGACCTGGAGCGCGCGGAAGGGACGATAGAGAACGGCGACTGGACCGATTTCGATCCGTCCGTACCGCCGGCGCAATGCAGCCGCATGCACCATGATCATCTGCATGCGGCCGAGCAGAACAACACGACGACGCGCTGAAGTCTGACAGGCCTGGATGCACGGCGGGTGGCGCGAAAGGTGGCACGAAGGCGCTGCGAAAAGGCGCGCCACATCCATGCGCGGATCGATGTCGCGCGCGGTGGACGACTCAAGCATCGAAGTGCGCGATCAACGGCAGATGATCCGAAGCCACGCGCGACAGCGGCGTCTTGTGGACTTCGACATGCACGAGCCGGTGACGCGGACGGATCCAGATGCGGTCGAGCGCAAACACCGGCCAGCGTGAGGGAAAGGTGCGCGGCGCGGGCACGGCCTGGAAATGGGAAACAAGCAGCCGCAGTGAACTTCCCCACATGAACCATTCGTTGATGTCACCCATCAGGATGACCGGCATGTCCTCGGTGTCGAACACGTCGAGCAGGCGCCGGATCTGATGGCGGCGCTCGGCCAGACTCAGGCCGAGATGGGTCGCGACCACGCGCAGCAGGTCGCCATTGCATTCGACGTCGGCATCCAGCGCGCCGCGCGGCTCCCGGCTGCCAAAGGAAAGATCGACTGCGCGCACCGAGAGAATGGGAAAGCGCGACAGCACCGCGTTACCATAGCGTCGCTCCGGCGTGCTGCAAGCAGGGCCTTCGGCGGACTCGTAGCCGGTCGCTTCGGCCACGATGGACAGCACATCCTCACACTGGCTGCCGCCAAGCGGCACTTCCTGCAAGGCAATGATGTCGGCCTGCAGTTCATGCAGCACGTCGATGACGCGGTCCGGCGCATAACGTCCATCGTCGCCGACCGCGCCATGGATGTTCCAGGTCGCGATTGTCAAAGGCCAGGGCTTGCTCACCGATCCGCGTGCCGGATCGCTTGCATTGCACGCCACCGGTTGCTCCCTCATGCGGCGGAATCGTCCTTGCGTCGCAGCAGTTTTTGCAGCCCCATGGCCAGCCCGATCAGAGCCAGTGCGACAGTGGCCAGCACCGCGAGCGTGCCCGCGCTCGGCTTGCGGATGGCCTCGGCCAAGTGGTGCACGAAGGTCACGGTGATGAAAATGCCCGGCAGCATGCCGAAGAAAGTGCCGATCAGGTAATCGCGCAGGCGAATGAGCGACGTGCCGGCCACGATGTTGACGATGGTAAAGGGCGCGATCGGCAGCAAGCGGATGACGGCCATCGCGATAATGCCGCGCTTTGCCAGTCGCCGCGACAGCCGGCTCATGCGCGGGCCGAGCATGCGCTGCACGGCGTCCCGCCCCAGCCACGCACCGATGCCGTAGGACACCAACGCCGATAACAGCGTGCCCCCGATCGCATACAGCGAGCCCTTGATCGGACCGAAGACGATACCGGTCACGGCGATGAGCAGCATCACCGGTACCATCATCAGGCCGGCGACGACGTAGCTGGCCATCACGGCCAGCGGTGTGAGCGGCATGGCATCCAGCCCGCGCGCCAGCGCCACCAGCGAGTCGAGATTGATGTATTCGCGCAATGGGGTCCAACGCCAGACGACCGCCAGCACGGCCAGCACCAGTGCCAGCAGGCCGAGGC
>JAEZHR010000238.1 GCA_023416415.1 Pseudomonadota bacterium | reverse complement strand
AGGTGCGCGGCCTCTTCGTGCACCCAGCACAGGTCGCCGACATCGTGCGGCGCTTCCCCGAAGTGCGCAAGGCCAGGCTGATCGTCAGCGGCGAGGCGGCGCGCGACGAACTGTGGCTGCAGGTAGAAACGATGGATGCAAGTGATGGGCTGCGAGTGGCGATCACAAACGTATTGCGCGATGTGACCAAGCTGCGCGGCGACGTGCAGCTGGTTCCTCCGGGCAGTCTGCCCAATGACGGAAAGGTGATCGACGATGTTCGTACCTATCATTGAGGGGTGGCGCGCGCGGCGTCGGTCGATCCGCGATCGGTGCATTCGCAAGCGCGCCGATCGATGTCCGCACTATTCGGAGGAAGTCGCATGGGTAACCGACTGACCAGAATCGCCACCCGTACCGGCGACGACGGCACAACGGGGCTGGGCAACAATCAGCGCGTCAGCAAGGACAGTTGTCGCGTTCAGGCGATGGGCGACGTGGATGAATTGAATGCCCACCTGGGCGTACTGCTTTGCGAGGATCTGTCGCCTGACATGCACAGCCTGCTGGTGGCAATCCAGCACCACCTGTTTGACTTCGGTGCAGAGTTGTCGGTACCGGGACTGACGCTGCTGAAGTCGAACGCGTTGGCACAGCTGGATGACGCGCTGGAGCGATACAACAGCCAGCTGCCCGCATTGAAGGAATTCATTCTCCCGGGCGGCAGCCGTGCCGCGAGCCTGGCCCATGTGTGCCGCACGGTTGCCCGGCGTGCCGAGCGTGCTGTGGTCGCGCTCGGGAAGCAGGAAGAAGTCGGGGAAGCGGCGCGCCAGTACCTGAACCGACTGAGCGATCTGATGTTCGTACTGGCCCGCGTGCTCAATCACGGCGGAGCGGGTGCGGAAGTCTACTGGAAAAGCGAGCGCCTGGAAGCGGGCTGACCAGGACGGTGCCGCTGCGCTCGGCTGGCGACGGACTTGCACGCGCGAGGTCGAGATTTGCAGACGGCTTGCCCGTCGTACGCAGCTTGTTCGCACGGCGCCTCATCGGTCGGTGCCGGCCGGATAGGCGCGCTGTCTTCCAGGCAGCTCGTGGCGTTGCAGGCGGCGGCATGCTTTTTTCATGCTCGGACTCTCCCTGGTCTGGCCGGCGCACTGCGTGTCTCCGGCCAGATCCGCGACGCGTATGTGCACGTCGGGCTGGCGCATGGTGGCAGGCGCATACATGGCCCTGAGCTCAGCGCCGCGCGGTCTGGAAAAACTTCGGATTTGCGTATGCCAGAAGGCGCCATGGTGCATCTGACTGGCCTAAGCAGCCGCTTGCCATCGGTATGCAGCACGGCCCGCAATGGACGGAAGAAGCAGCACAGGACGGGCTTTCTTGCGAAGTGATCACTGTCTCCGGATAATGCTTCAAAAAAAACAGAGCAATCGGAGACGAAACTGTGAATGGCCTGCGTTCCACCAATTCCCTCGCCCCGCCGGGCAGCGACGAAGTCTTGCTCGTACACGAGGAGCCTCCCAGTCTGGCGAATATGCTGTTGCAATGGCTGGCGGTTCGCAGCAGGCTGCTGGCGCGCCATCTCGACCACCGTGCGCGCCGGCGCAGCGCGCTGCTTTGCGAAATCCGCTCGCACACGCGCGCATGGCAGAACGCCTACATCCGGTTGGTACAGTTCAACGTCCTGTTCGGCAAGGAGGTTGTCGTGCCGATCGACGAAGAGGAGCGTGAACAGCTGATGCAGGCGGTGAGCGACACGCGGCGGCTTGGTGGTGCCATCGGTGGGAAGACCGGCAGGGCGGTGCGTGACTTGGGATTGGCGATCGAATCGGAGCTGCATTCCTCGGAGCGGCACATGCGACGCGTGCAACGCCAGCGCAACGCCATTCGGCGCTGATTCGTCGTTGCCATCCTATGCCGTTGGTCACAGCGGCGACCGCCGGCACGCCGTGCCGGATTGCCACCGATTTCGACATCCGCATTTTCATGCGCAAATCGAATCAACCGGCAGAGATCTACGTCCACTTCCTGCAGATAGCCGACGCGATTGCCCGGCTGCTGCCCTGCCCGCGCTTGATCCGACGGTGCCTACCTGGCGGCGGGATTGGCAAAGGTTTCGCGCGTCATGCCGGAGAGGTGGGCGCGCAGCCACTTGTGCGCCGGGCTGCGGGTGTCGCGCTCATGCCATAGCATGTCGACGTGCACCTTGGGCAGGTCCAGGGGCAGTTCCTTGGTGACCATGGAACCGGTGATGCCGGTGGAGGCGATCAGGTGGCGCGGCAGCACCGTGATCAGATCCGAGGTCGCCACCACGCGCCCGGCCGTGAAGAACTGGTTCACGGTCAGCAGAATGCGCCGCTCGCGTCCCAGGCGCGCCAGCGCCTCGTCTATCAGGCCGTGCGCCCGGCCGGAAAAGCTCACCAGCAAGTGCTTGGCGGCGCAATAGGCATCCAGCGTGAGCTCGCTGTTGGCCAGCGGATGGTTCTTGCGCATCACGCACACGTAATTCCCCGAATACAACTGTTCATGCCGGATCGGTGAAACCGACGCGGCCTGGCTGCCCGCCAGCTGCGCCGATACGCCGGGAAAGAAACCGACAGCCATGTCGATATCGCCGCGCAGCAGCATCGGGCGCGGCTCGCGCGTGGTCAGCGGCACCATGCGGATGGTCAGCCCGGGCGCTTCGCGCTCGATCGAGCGCACCAGTGCCGGCAGCCACAGGGCGGCCGTGGCATCGGCCATGGCCAGGCGAAAGGTATTGGTTGCCTGCGAAATGTCGAAGTTGCCTTCCGGCGCGATGGCTTCCGCCAGTTCATTGAGCGCGCGCCGCACCGCTGGCCACAGCGTTTCCGCGCGGGGTGTGGGCTTGACGCCGTGTGCGGTGCGAATCAGCAGTTCGTCCCCCAATGCCTCGCGCAGGCGTCGCAAAGCATTCGAGACCGCAGGCTGGGTCATGGAGAGACGGCTGGCGGCACGAGTCAGGTTCTGTTCCGTCATCACTGCGTCGAAGACGCGCAACAGGTTCAGGTCGAGATTGGAAAAGCGCATGGGAAAGAGAGGCAATGTGAGAGGCAAAGTGTTATGCGATCTAATTATATTAGATATCCACATTCAAAATTTGATTAATAACTTAACTCTTTCTATACTGCACTGCACAAGCCCTGCAACCGTACTTTGACCCTCTCAAAAGGAGAAGAAAAATGTCCGTCGTTTCCGCCCTGATTCCCGCTGAAGGCGCCCTGGTTGGCGCCGCCGCAGCAGCCCGTCCTCTTCTCGGT
>JAEZHR010000231.1 GCA_023416415.1 Pseudomonadota bacterium | reverse complement strand
GGTCCGGTGATAGTGCGAAAGACAAACAGCGATGATACGCCGCCACGCTCGGTCGGACGCAAATCGGCGACCGAGCGCGGCGGTTTGCCGCTGTGCCAACAAGGCGCCGGCAGCGCGTCAGACTCAGAGCTTCGGCGGATGCCGCAGGAATGACTCGAATTGCACGTCCAGCTTTTGCAACGCCTTTTGTGCGTTCTGCATCTTGCTGCGGAATTCCGGCCCGCGCTTGAGAGCCAGTCCCACGGCGAGAATGTCGATGACGACCAGGTGCGCCAGGCGTGCCGAAATTGGCGTGTAAGGGTCGATGTTGAAACTGAGATCGACGGGGACCAGCACGGTGGCCGTTTCGGACAAGGGCGTGCCGCTCGGGCAGAGCGCGATCACATCCGCGCCACCCTTGCGCGCCAGTTGCACGCTGTGCAGGAGCGCTGTGGTATCGCCGCGCTGGGAAATCGCCACTACCGCATCGCCCTTGGCAAGCAGCGCTGCAGAAATTGCGTGAATGTGCGGATCGGTATAGGCCACGGTCGGCACACCCGAGCGGAAAAACTTGTGCTGGGCGTCGGCTGCGACGATGCCCGACGTCCCCTGGCCCCAGAACTCGATCTTGTTTGCGCGTGCCAGGACGTCGAGAGCCTTCTCGATGGCGGTTGGCTGCAGGTTGTTTCGCAGGTCGAGCAGGGCATTGATTGAGCGGCTGCAAATTTTGCTGACGAGATCAGCGGCAAGGTCGTCCTGCAGCGGGGATTCGTCCGCGTTCGGCAGCGCCAGCGCGAGCGTCTGTGCAAGCTTGAGCTTGAATTCGTGCCAGCCTTCGTAACCCAGCGCACGGCAGAAGCGCACAACAGTGGGCTCGGATACTTGGGCACTTTTTGCCAGCGCCGTGATGTTGCCGGAGACGGCGTGATCCGGGTTCTTCAGTACCGCCAGCGCAACCTTTTTCTCGGACTTCGATAGCGTGTCGAGTTGAGTACGGATGGAGTCGAGCAGCATCTCAGTCCTGCTTCTCCAGTGCGGCGCGTGCACGCGCAATCAGTGCGCTGGTCGATGCGTCGTGCGTGGCAGAGACGGCCGCGCCGGTCAGTTCGCGCTCAATGGTCTGCGCCAGCACCTTGCCCAGCTCCACGCCCCACTGATCGAAGCTGTTGATGTCCCACACCACCCCCTGCACGAAAACCTTGTGCTCGTAGAGCGCGATCAGTGCGCCCAGCGTGGCCGGGGTCAGGCGATCCATCATCAGCATGTTGCTGGGGCGATTGCCGGGGAAGATGCGGTGCGGAAGCAGGCGCGCGATTTCATCCTCGGGCAAGCCTTGTGCGCGTAGATCGGCCTGTACGGTATCGGCATCCTTGCCGAGCATGAAGGCTTCGGCCTGTGCCAGGCAGTTGGCCACCAGCATGGCGTGATGGCCGGGCAGCCGGGTCGCCGGGAGGAGCGCGGCAATGAAATCGACAGGTGTGACGTCCGTGCCCTGATGCAGGAGCTGGAAGTAGGCGTGCTGGCAGTTGGTGCCAACATCGCCCCAGACGATGGGGCCGGTCTCGTAAGCTACGGGCTGACCGTCGCGCGTGACGCGTTTGCCGTTGCTTTCCATGTCCAGCTGCTGAAGATAGGCCGGGAAGCGCGCCAGATCCTGCAGATAGGGCGCAATCGTGATCGTGGGATAACCGAGGAAATTGCGATACCAGATGCCGATCATCGCGAGGATGGTCGGCATGTTGGAATCCAGCGGCGCTTCCTGGAAGTGCCGGTCCATCGCATGCGCGCCGGCGAGGAACTCGGAGAATTGCTCGTGGCCGACGGACAGCATGACCGGCAATCCGATGGCCGACCATACCGAATAGCGGCCGCCAACCCAATCCCAGAAGGGAAACATGTTGTCCGTGTCGATGCCGAATGCGCGCACGGCTTCGGTATTGGTCGACACGGCCACGAAGTGGTGCGGAAGTTCGGCCTCCGGGCGCTGCGCGAGGAACCAGGCGCGCGCCGATTGGGCGTTCATCATGGTTTCGCGCGTGGTGAACGTCTTGGAGGCCACGATGAAGAGTGTCGTTTCCGGCTTGATGTTCTGCAAGACGGCATCGAGGGCCGCGCCGTCCACGTTGGCCACGAAGTGCATGTGCAGGCCTTTGAGTGCGAACGGGCGCAGCGCCTGACACACCATCTGCGGGCCGAGATCGGAGCCGCCGATGCCGATGTTGACGATATCCGTGATGGCGGCCCCGCTCCCGCCCCGCCATTGGCCACGGCGCACGCGCTCGGAGAAGCCGCGCATGCGATCGAGCACGGCATGAACCTCGGGCATGACATCCTGTCCATCGACGAACAGGGTGGCGTCGCGGGGACGGCGCAGCGCTGTGTGCAGGGCCGCGCGGCCTTCGGTCGCGTTGATTTTTTCACCGCGGAACATGGCGTCGCGCCGTGCCTCGACCCCGCGTTCGCGTGCCAGTTGCAGCAGCAAGGGCAGGGTGTCGTCGTCGAGCAGGTTTTTGGAGTAATCGAGGAAGAGTCCTGCCGCATCGAGCGAGAAGCGGGCAAAACGGTCTGGTCGAGCCTGAAACAAAGCACGCAGGTTCCAGGTGTTCGCTTGCAGAGCATGGTCCGCAAGTGTTTGGAAGGCGGGCGAGTCGGTCAATGCTGGCAGGGGCATGTCTTGACGTGCACGAGCTGGGTGAAGGAGGAAGGCGTTCAACTATACAGCATGTATAGGTAATTTCATTACACGCGGCTTCCGGTACGCATCCGACATTCGCGCTTGGCTTGATGCGTATCAGCAAGCGTGAATGTCGGCCGGGAAAGCGGAAGGGCATGAGCAGTTTTTGTGCAACGCGTGCATGCGCCGCAGTTTGACCGTCGGCCATCGAATATGCGTAGTAAAATTTCAGAATCTTCTCGGAGAGATCATGTCCATCCATCCAACCCTCGATGAGGTAACTCGCCGCATCGTCCAGCGCAGCCGGCCTTACCGCCATGCCTATCTGACCCGCATCGAAGGGGCGCGTATCAAGGGCACGCATCGCGCCACGCTTGCCTGCACCAACCTCGCGCACAGCTTCGCCGCCTTCCCGCCCGGCGACAAGCTGCAACTGAAGGAGCAGAAGGTGCCTTCGCTGGCGATCGTCTCCGCTTACAACGACATGCTCTCGGCGCACCAGCCCTACGAGCGGTTTCCGAAGGTGATCAAGGAAGCCGTGCGCGCAGCCGGAGCTGTCGCCCAGTTCGCCGGCGGGGTGCCTGCGATGTGCGATGGCATCACGCAGGGGCAGCCAGGCATGGAACTGTCGCTGTTCTCGCGTGACACCATTGCGATGGCAACGGCCGTGGCCCTGTCCCACAACACCTTCGATGCGGCGGTCTTCCTCGGCATCTGCGACAAGATCGTGCCCGGGCTGCTGATCGGGGCCCTGCAGTTCGGCCATTTGCCTGCGGTATTCCTGCCCGGCGGTCCGATGCCGAGCGGATTGCCGAATGCCGAGAAGGCACGCATCCGGCAACTGTATGCACAGGGCAAAGTCGGACGTGAGGCGCTGCTCGAATCGGAGGCCCGGTCCTACCATTCGCCTGGCACCTGCACTTTTTATGGAACTGCAAACAGCAACCAGATGCTTATGGAGGTCATGGGCCTGCACCTGCCGGGCGCAGCCTTCATCCATCCGCAGGATCCGCTGCGCGACGCGCTCACGGCCGAAGGCGCGCTCAGGGCAATTGCCATCAGCTCGCTTGGCGACCACTGCATCCCGGTGGGCAAGGTGGTCGACGAAAAGTCCATCGCCAATGCCATTGTGGCTCTGCTGGCCACAGGCGGCTCGACCAATCACACCCTGCATCTCGTGGCCATCGCCCGCGCGGCCGGCATCGTGATCGACTGGGACGATTTCGACCGCCTGTCGCGGATCGTACCCTTGCTTACGCGGATCTATCCGAACGGCGAAGCAGACGTGAACTATTTCCAGGCAGCAGGCGGTCCGGGGTTCGTGATTCGCGAGCTGCTCGATGCGGGCCTCTTGCACGAGGACGTGCTGACCGTGCTCGGCCCCGGGTTGCGCGTCTATTGCAACGAGCCGTGGCTCGATGACGGCAAGCTCGCATGGCGTCCGGCGCCGGAAAAAAGCGGTGACGTGAATGTCGTGCGCGGAGCCGCCGATCCTTTTTCGCGCGATGGCGGCCTGCGGCTGATGAACGGCAATCTAGGCCGTGCGGTGATCAAGGTCTCGGCGGTGAAGGAAAAGCATCGCGTGGTGGAGGCACCGGCCATCGTGTTCGATTCGCAGGAGGAACTGATGGAGGCCTACCAGCATGGCAGGCTTGACCGCGATTTCGTCGCTGTCGTGCGCTTTCAGGGACCGCGCGCCAACGGCATGCCCGAGTTGCATGCGCTGACCCCGGCACTGGCCAATTTGCAGGATGCAGGAAGGCGTGTGGCACTGGTCACGGATGGTCGGATGTCGGGTGCATCCGGAAAGGTGCCTGCAGCCATTCACGTTACGCCCGAGGTGCAGGCTGGCGGGCCGCTGGGACGCGTGCGCGACGGCGACCTGATCCGGCTCGACGCCAATGCCGGCGTGTTGCAGGCGCTGGTTGACGAGGCTGAGTGGAGTGCCCGCGCGCAGCCCAGCGTCGATCTGTCCGCCAATCAGGTGGGCATGGGACGCGAGCTGTTCGCCCTGTTTCGCGAGGGGGTCAGTGCAGCCGAAGAGGGCGCGGCCACTTTCGGGTTGCCACCTCCGCTGCACCTGCCGCAGGAGGCCGACAACTCGCTTGCGGTGCCGCAGGCAGCCGCGTACTCGGACGAGGACTACCTGTTCTCCGCCACCAGGAAGGGACCGACCCATGAATCTGCTTGAAATCATGCGCGCGTCACCGGTGATTCCGGTGATCGCGATCGAACATCCGGAGCACGCAGTGCCGCTGGCGCGCGCCTTGGTGGAGGGGGGCATCCGCGTGCTGGAGATCACCTTGCGCACAGAACACGGATTGGGGGCGATCCGCGCCGTCACAAAGCAGGTGCCCGAGGCCATCGTCGGCGTCGGCACACTGACCCAGCCGGAGGAATTCGAGGCTGCGCGCGACGCCGGCGCGGTCTTCGGTGTCTCGCCCGGCCTGACCGAGGCCCTCGTTGCGGCCGCGCGGACCAGTGGCTTGCCGTTGCTGCCGGGGGTGATGACACCATCTGAAGTGATGGCCGCGCGCGAGGTCGGATTCCGCTGCCTCAAGCTGTTTCCGGCGGTTCCGGCAGGCGGGGTTGGCATGCTC
>JAEZHR010000221.1 GCA_023416415.1 Pseudomonadota bacterium | reverse complement strand
CGATTGCCGCATCGACTGCTCAGCCGATCGCCGCGCCAGCCTCGGAAGACATCACCGAGCCTGAAGCGACACCAGTTCCCGAAGCACAGACCAATGCAGCGGCACAGCCGTCCGTGGTAGAAGACGCCGCCCCCGCTGGCGATGCCGCCCCGGTCATCGAAACGGCGCCTGTAGTCGCCCGGACTTCCTCGTCTGCAACCGTCTCTTCGGAAGTCGACCGTCTGCGGGAAACCCTGGCAAGCACCGGTCTGACACTGGCCGTGACCGATCCGGAAAAGCTGCGTGCAGCGCAGGAAGCCGCCGCCAAGGTCGTTCCGCCTCCGCGCATTCCGCGGGAGCGCAAGCCGCTGCCTCCCCTGTCGAATGAACCGCTTGTCCAGGTGGAAACTCGACACTGAGAGGTCGGCCTGACGCAGTGACGCGCAAAGGGAGCTTCGGCTCCCTTTTTCGTTTCGGAAAGGCGCGGGATTAGGCGCGGGTTTTTGCCCGCGTTCGCGTCCGCCGGCACGCTGCGTGCTATCGTTGCCCTTGTCATCGCTTCACCTTGATTCGCCGGCATGGCCGAACATTTCATTCCACTGGCCGACCATCGCCTGGTCCGCCCCGCCATTCCAAGCGTCCTGACGCCACCGGCAGGACACCTGGCGGACAAGCTTGCGCGTCCGCTGCAGGACCTTCGAATCTCGGTGACGGATCGCTGCAACTTCCGCTGTGTCTATTGCATGCCCAAGGCGATTTTCGGCAAGGACTACACTTTTCTGCCGCATACCGCGCTGCTGTCGTTCGAGGAAATCGTGCGCCTTGCACGATTGTTCATTGCACACGGCGTGCGCAAGATTCGCCTGACTGGCGGCGAACCACTGTTGCGCAAGGACATCGAGGATCTGATTGCCATGCTGGCCGCGCTCAAGACTGCGGACGGCCAGCCTCTCGACCTGACGTTAACCACCAATGGCGTACTTCTTGCCCGCAAGTCGCACCTGCTCAAGCAGGCCGGCCTGACACGTGTAACCGTGTCGCTGGACGCGCTTGACGACGCGACCTTCCGCAGCATGAATGACGTCAACTTTCCGGTCAGTGCAGTGCTGGAAGGGCTGGAGGCTGCGCATGCGGCAGGACTCGCCCCCATCAAGGTCAACATGGTCGTCAAGCGCGGCTGGAATGAGGATCAGATCGTGCCTATGGCACGTCATTTCCGGGGCACACCATTCATCCTGCGTTTCATCGAGTACATGGACGTGGGCAGCAGCAATGGCTGGCGCATGGAGGAAGTCGTTCCCTCCGCCGAGGTCGTGCGTCGCATCGCCGCGGAGATGCCACTTGTTGCGCTGGATCGGAACTATGGCGGCGAAACCGCCGAACGCTGGCGCCATGAGGACGGTAGCGGCGAGATCGGCATCATCGCCAGCGTCACCAGGGCTTTCTGCCGAGATTGCACGCGGGCGCGGCTATCAACCGAAGGCAAGTTGTACACCTGCCTGTTCGCCACCCGCGGGCATGACTTGCGCGCACTGCTGCGCGAGGGCTGCGACGACGCCGAAATCAGCGCGGCGCTGGGGGCAATCTGGCAGGCACGCGGCGACCGCTATTCGGAACAGCGCAGCGAAAAGGCTGACCTGCCGCTGCGCAAGATCGAAATGTCCTATATTGGCGGTTGAACCGCCACAGTCCCGGGGCAGCGCTCATCAAGCGCCGCCGGCACTCAACCGACAAGCGGCTCGACGACGACCGGAACTTCCGGCTTGGGCGATGCAAGCACCTTGTCGATGCGCTTGCCGTCCAGATCGACAATCTCGAACCGCCAGTTCTCCCACTCGCAGTAATCGGAGGTCTGCGGCAGACGTCCAAGCAGCAGCATCAGCATGCCGGAGAGCGTGTTGTAGCGACCTCGCTCTTCCTCCGGTACGTGCTGCAGGCCGAGCCGATCCTTCAGCTCGGGGATCGGAATCAATCCGTCGAGTAACCAAGAGCCGTCTTCGCGCTGTACCGCCCACGCATCTTCCGCGCGGTGCGTCTTGAACTCACCGGTGATCGCTTCCATCACATCCTGCGGCGTGACAATGCCCTGCACTTCGCCGTACTCGTCGATGATGAACGCGAGCTGCACACCGGAATTGCGGAAATTCTCCAGCAGTTCCATGCCGGTCAGGGATTCGGGAACGAAGACTGCCGGCTGAAGATGTGCCGTCAGGTCCGGTTGCTGCCCTCGCAGGGTCTGCAAGAGGATCTGGCGCGCAGAGACGAAGCCGAGCACCTCGCTCCAGCCGCCGCGCACGACCGGGAACCGCGAGTGATCGCTTTCCTCGAAGCGCTTCAGGTTCGCTTCCAGGGAGTCGTTGACATCGAAATAAACGATGTCACTGCGCGGTACCATCAGCGACGCGATCTGTCGGTCATCCAGACGGAAAACATTGCGCACCATCTGGTGCTCGTGCTGCTCGATCACGCCGGCGCTCGATCCTTCCGCCAGCATCAGGTTGATCTCTTCCTGGGTCACGGTCGGCTCGGCGCGCTCGTTGACGCCGAAGGTACGCAACACAAGTTGAGTCGAACCGGACAGGAGGCGCACGAATGGTCGCGTCGTGGCCGCCAGCACCAGCATTGGCCGTGCCACCAGGCGCGCGACCGTTTCCGGAGCCATCTGGCCAAGGCGTTTGGGCACCAGTTCGCCCAGCACGATGGTCAGATACGTGATGCTGACCACAACCAGGCCGGTAGCCAGATACTGCGCATACGGGTTCTGCACCCCGACCCCGTTCAGCCAGACGCTGAATGGCTGGGCCAATGCGGCCTCACCGACGATACCGTTCAGCACACCGATCGAGGTGATGCCGATCTGCACCGTCGACAGGAACTGCGTAGGGTCCTCGCCCAGCCGAATCGCGGCCCCGGCGGACGTATCGCCGGACTCGGCAAGACGCTGCAGGCGCACCCGGCGCGCAGTCACCAGCGCGATCTCGGACATGGCGAAGACGCCATTGAGAATAATCAGCGCAAACAGTATGGCGGTTTCGATCATCAATATTCCCCTTTATTCCTCGCTGCCATCGGCATGGTCCGTCCCCAGCAGCAGCTGTGCCGCTTCCGATGGCAGGGCTTCGACCGACTTGAGCTTGCGCGTCATCTGGCGCGTGCGGGTCTCGGCCTGCTCGATGTTGCGCGCAGCGCGCTCCAGCGTGGCCTTGGTCGTGGCCAGCACGTCACCGAACTTGGCGAATTCGGTCTTCACCGCGCCCAGCACCTGCCACACTTCAGACGAACGCTTCTCCAATGCCAATGTGCGAAAGCCCATCTGCAGGCTGTTGAGCAGCGCCGACAACGTGGATGGCCCCGCGATGGCAACGCGACAGTTGCGCTGCAGCTCGTCGGCCAGGCCTGGCCGGCGCATGACTTCCGCGTACAACCCCTCTGTCGGCAGGAAAAGGATGGCGAAATCGGTCGTCAGGGGCGGCGAGAGATATTTTTCCGAGATCGTCTTCGCCTCGGTGCGCACTGCGCGCTCAAGTTCGCGTCCGGCGGCAGCCACGCCATCGGCATCGGCCAGTTCGGCCGCTGCGGCAAGGCGCTCGTACTGTTCCTTCGGGAACTTGGCGTCGATCGGCATCCACACCGCCCGTTCATCCAGGTCCTTGCCGGGCAGACGAATCGCGTACTCCACGCGTTCGCCGCTACCGGGCACGGTCTCGACGTTCTTCGAGTACTGATCCGGCGTGAGAACCTGTTCAAGCAGCATGCCGAGCTGGACCTCGCCCCAGGTGCCGCGTGTTTTCACATTGGTCAGCACGCGCTTGAGATCGCCCACGCCGATCGCCAGCTGTTGCATCTCGCCGAGACCCTGGTGCACCTTTTCCAGCCTGTCCGACACCAGCTTGAACGATTCACCCAGTCTCTGCTCCAGCGTGGCGTGCAGCTTTTCGTCGACCGTGCGACGCATTTCTTCCAGGCGTGCCGCGTTGTCGGCCTGCAGTTCACGAATCTTGTTCTCGAGGGTTGCGCGCACTTCACCCATGCGCTGCGCGTTCGATTCGGTCAACGTGGACAGCGCCTGATTGAGCGTGTCGCCAAAGCGCTTCAGCGCGGCCGCCTGCTCTTCCCGTCCGGCCTGGGCCTGAATTGCAATGGCCTGTCGCATGGCGTCCAGCTGCCCGGCGCTGGCGGCATTCCATTGCGCCAGTTGCTGGGAAAAGGAATCGATCTGCTTGTTCTGCAAGGTGGCTACGTTCGTCATCTGGGCCGTCAGCGTCTGCTGGAACTGGGCAAAGTTCGCTCCCAGTTCCTGACGCATCCCCTGCGCCGAACCCTGCACTTCACTGCGCAGTTCGCGCGCGAGCTGGTCGCCGCTTTGCTGCTGCTGGCGTTGCAGATCGCTCTGCAACTGCAGCAGCGCCGCAGCCATGCCGTTGCCGCGCATGCGCGCGAGCAGCACCAACTGCAGCAAGAGCACTGCCACAAGCAGTGCGAGAAGAATCATTTCGTTCGTTGTCATGTGAAGTGGTCGGCGCTGTCCGTCAGCCGGCGGTATTGCGCATCCAGTCGGCGGTCTGGAAGAAACTTTGCATCAGGCGCAGTTGCAGGTCTTCCTGCAATCCGATGTCCTGCATCGCCATGGCCATGCAGCGCAGCCATTGATCGCGCTCGTTCGATGCGATGGGAAACGGGAGATGCCGCGCGCGCAGGCGCGGGTGACCGAAACGTTCGATGTAATGATCCGGCCCGCCCATCCAGCCGCACAGGAACCAGAACAGCTTGTCGCGCGAGCCGTCAAGCGGCTGCGGATGCATCGCTCGGATGCCCGCGAACTCGGGCTCCAGTTCCATCAGGTCATAGAAGCGGTCGACCAGTTCGCGCACGCCGCTTTCTCCTCCGAGCTGCTCAAACGTGGTTTGCTGCCGGCTTGATTGCACATCTTCGCTTGTCATGGCGCGAATGATAGCGCATTGGCACAGCATGCCTGCATACATAGACATCTGCCTACGGCGCAGGCAGCGATTGAGGCCGCGCAAAGGCGCGCTTGCGACCCCACAACGAGGCGCTTGAGACGTCGCAAGCGCGCATGACTTTGCCGTTCGCGCCGCGTCACAGTCAGTACCATTGCCTCATCGACAACATGTATGCACGCCAGCCTGAACCTCAGGACGGCAAGGCCGCTACGAGATGCCCTACGAGCACGACAAGCACGACATGCGCGATCTGATCATTACCAATTCTTCCCGCCTGGAATTCTCGATGCGGGTGATGGACGTGCTGGTGCTCGAACTGGCGGGCTTGCTGGCGGCGGTGGTGCATTTTCAGGTCACGATCGCCGAGGCGCCGCCCATTCATCTGGTGCTGCTGCACTCGTGCAGTGCATTGGCATTTCTGCTGTTCCCGCAGTTCGAGCTCTACACCTCGTGGCGCGGCCGATCGCTTGCGGACATGTTCGTGCGCCTGGCCGCCGCCTGGGGCGTTGTCTTGTTGATCGGGCTGTTCTTCTCCTATCTGATCCATCATGTCGGACTGGCTTCCCGCATGTGGATGTTCTACTGGTACACCATAGGTATCAGCCTGCTGATGGTGTACCGGATCGGCGTCTACCACGTGTTGCGCTGGTTGCGGGTGAAGGGCATGAACAACAAGCGCGTGGTCATCGTCGGCTACGGCAGCACCGGGCGCGAAATGCACCGTCGCGCCCAGCAGCAGGGCTGGACCGGCTACGATGTCAAGGCCGTCTACGCGGACCCGGAGGATGCAGCCTTGATTACGGACCCGTCGATCCGGCGCCTGGAGTCGTTGCAGGACATCCGCGACTTCGTCGACACCAACCATGTGCATGAGATCTGGATCACCCTGCCGCTGCTCGACTCACCCAAATTGCAGGAACTCCAGTTCCTGGTACGCGACATGCTGGTCGACATTCGCTGGGTGCCGGACATCCTCGGCCTGCAGATGCTGTCGAACCGCATGGGACATTTTCTGGGCCTGCCAGCGGTCGACCTGAACCAGCCAATCTCCAGCGGCGTATCCGGCGTGGCCAAGGATCTCTTCGACAGGGTGTTTGCCGCTTGCGCATTGGTGATGCTGATCCCGCTGTTCATCGCAATCGCGATCCTGATCAAGCTCACCTCGCCGGGACCGGTGTTCTTCAAGCAGCCGCGCCTTGGCCTGAACGGACGCCCGTTCAACTGCTACAAATTCCGCACGATGAAGATCCACCAGGAACATAACCAGGTTACGCAGGCTACCCGCAACGATCCACGCATTACGCCGATCGGCGCATTCCTGCGCCGCACCAGCCTGGACGAGCTGCCCCAGTTCTTCAATGTGCTACTGGGAGATATGTCGGTGGTCGGTCCGCGCCCGCACGCCATCGAGCACAACGAGATGTACAAGGGCCTGCTGGAAATGTACATGCTGCGTCACCGCGTCAAGCCCGGCATTACGGGCTGGGCGCAGATTCATGGCCATCGCGGCGAGACCGATACCGTCGACAAGATGGCAGCACGCGTGCAGTTCGACCTGCACTACATCCAGAACTGGTCCATGTGGATGGACATCCGCATCATCGTATGGACCGCATTTCGCGGCTGGACCGGCGCCAACGCTTATTGAAACCGGCACCACACGCCACTTTCCCCTGACAGGCAATGAATGAACGAACCGAGAACAGCCATGAGCCGGCCACGTCGCTGCTGACGCACCGAAATTGCCGCCTGGCGGCATTTACCTTCTTCGCCGCAATGATCCTCATCGGCGCGATCCCGGGCAAAGCCGACGCGCTCTCGGCCGTGATCTGGGACAAGCTGCTGCATTTCGCCGCCTATTCCTTCCTGAGTGCGCTCATCTACGGCGCCCTGCAGGGCGGGCCGGCATTGCGCGCACTCCTGACTGTGATCATCGTCGCGCTGCTGGGTGCCGGCGACGAATTTCTGCAGGCGTTCCTTTCCTATCGCAACGCAAACCTCGTCGACTGGCAAATGGATATGCTCGCCGCATGCGTGACAGTGACGCTGCTGTGGTCGGTGCAGGCAGCGCGCATCGCATATGGAATTCGCCAAGGAACCCGTTAAACAGACACTGCATGACATTCGACACAAGCAAGCGCGTCTACGTCGCCGGCCATCGCGGCCTGGTGGGCTCGGCCATCCTGCGCGCTCTGGACGCGCGCGGCTTTCAGCACATCATTACCTGCACGCACGCCGAGCTGGACCTGACCGACCAAGCTGCGGTGCGCCACTTCTTCGCCGAAGAACGCATCTCACATGTCTATCTTGCCGCCGCGCGCGTGGGCGGAATTCATGCGAACAACACCTATCCGGCCGACTTTATCCGCGACAACCTGCTGATCCAGACCAATGTCATCGACGCGGCATGGCGCAACGGTGTCGAACGCCTGCTGTTTCTCGGCTCCTCATGCATCTACCCACGCATGGCGCCGCAGCCGATACCGGAGGACTGCCTGCTGACCGGACTGCTGGAACCCACCAATGAACCGTATGCGATCGCAAAGATCGCCGGCATCAAGATGTGTGAAAGCTATCGCCGCCAGCATGGCGCGGATTTCCGCAGCGTGATGCCAACCAATCTCTACGGTCCGGGCGACAACTACCACCCCGAAAACAGCCATGTGCTGCCCGGGCTGCTCCGGCGCTTCCATGAAGCAAAAGAAAGTGGAGCAAGGCAGGTCACGATCTGGGGCACCGGCACACCGCGCCGCGAATTTCTCTTCGTGGACGACATGGCCGATGCCTGCCTGCACGCAATGCGCCTTCCCCGAGAGGTCTACGATGCGCACACCTCTGCCCAGTTGTCACACATCAATGTGGGTACCGGACAGGACGTCACAATACGTGAGGTCGCAGAAATCGTTAGGAAAGTGACCGGTTACGAAGGAGACATCACGTTCGATACCAGCCGTCCGGACGGCACGCCGCGCAAGCTGCTGGACACGTCGAAACTCGCTGCCCTCGGGTGGCGTGCCACTGTCTCGCTGGAGGACGGACTCAGGCGCACCTACGCCAGCTTTCTGGAAACGTACGGGCAGTAGGGCCGCCGCCTTGACGCGCGGGCCGTTCCACCCCGCGCTCGTGCCGGCTTTGGCCAGCCCTTTCACTGAGCAGACATGAACGCTTCCCTGAGTACCGCTGAAGTCACCCTGAGCCTGCTGGCATCGCTGCTCGTCATCCCGATCGTATGGGGCTTCTTCATCAAGACGCCCAAGCTTGTGGTGCTCGGCTTTCTGCTGGTGCTGCTCCTGTTCTCCGATTCGACCTGGGGCCAGCTGAACGCCGGCGGCACGATCTATTCCCGTGGTTCCGGCCTGTTTTACTTTTCGCTGCTCAACCTCGGCCTGTTTGCCGCAGCCGCAGCCGCCCTGCTCAAGCGTCTGGCCGACCGTGGCAGCCCGCCGTTGGCACCGGGGCTCACCCCCTTCTTCGCCACCTTCGCCTTCATCCTTTGCGGCCATGTCGTGGTCGGTCTGATGAGCGGTGTCGAGTTGACGGACATCGTCGGCTACAACGGCATCCTGAACCTGCTGAACATGTTCCTGTTCATGTATCTGGTCATCATTGCCTTCAGCGACGAGAAGGATGGCCAGGATCTGATGCTGGCCATCATCGCGCTGGCGACCGTGCGCGCGGTCTACGGCGCCGTGCGCTACACCTTCATGGGCGGCGATCCGTCCAACCCTTACCGCAATTTCGAGGACATGGACGTCCGCATCTTCTTCTTCGACATCGGTGACAACTTCGTCATGGCCATCGGCGCCTTCTGCGCGGCCTGGATGCTGACCGCGCCGGAAGTGCGACTGTCGCTGTTCAAGCGCGCCATCCTGTTCTGTCTGCTGCTGCTTCAGATCGCCGCCGTGGCACTCTCCTTCCGCCGCTCGTCACTCGTCGGCCTGGCCCTGATGTTCGCGTTTCTGTTTCTGCGCATTCCCGGCCAGCGCAAATTCATCTTCGCGCTGCTGGCAGGCGGACTTCTGTTCATCATCGCCACCTTGTTCTACCAGCACCGCCTGCAGTTCGCCTCCAACGAGGGTGTGCTGGCTTCGCTGATCTATGACATCACCGGCGAGGGTGACGTCCGATACGGCCGCTTCTACGAACTCTGGCTCGCAGCCCAAAGCATGCAGGATCACTGGCTGTTCGGGCGCGGCACCTGGGGCACGTTTCGGGGTGACGCCGAAGCGCTTGCCTTCCACACCGATTTCGGCTTCGTGCACAGCGGCTTCGGCCATCTCGTTCTCAAGACCGGCCTGCTCGGCCTCGCCGTCTTCTGTGCCATGCTGGCGGTGTTCACGCTGTTCTACCTGCGCCATCGCAATGCCCTGCTCGGCAATGCACGCATGATGGCCGACGCAGGCTTCGCCGGACTCCTGTTCTGGCTGCCGACCCTGGCCATCGGCACCCCGATCATCGAGATCCGAACCATGCTTCTGTTCGGACTGACCCTGGCGCTGCCCTTCATCGCGGTCGGCGCCCAGAGCCGCAGCGCACAGGCCTACTACGCCCAGGGAAGCTATGCTGCTGCGTAATTCGCTCTGGAATCTCTCGGGCTCAGCAATCCCGATGGTGGTGGCGCTGGCCACCGTACCCATCCTCATCGGGGCGCTGGGTGTTGAAGGTTTTGGCATCGTCACCCTGGTTGCTTCCATCATCGGCTACTTCGGCGTGCTCGACATCAATCTCCAGTCGGGCTCGATCAAGTATCTGTCCGAGCACCACGCAGCGGGCGACCGCGCGCGCTTCGCGGAAACCTTCTGGTTCGGCGCCCTGTTCTACGGCGTGCTCGGCACGGCTGCTGCCTGCGCCATTTTCTTCGGCGCTGCCTCTGTGGTTGACCGGTTCTTTGAGGTCTCACCCGAGCTGCACGATGCGACCGTGCTTGCCTTCCAGATCGCGGGCCTGGGCTTCGCGCTCACACAAGCCCAGAACTACCTGCTCGTGGTTCCACAGGCGCTGCAGCGCTATGACCGTTCGGCCCAGAGCGAAGCCCTGTTCGGCGTGCTGGTCAATCTTGCCTCCGTAGCCGCCGCCGTGGCCGGAGCGGGCATCGTAGGTGTGATCGCCGCGCGCGTTGCCGTATCGGCGCTCAACATTCTGTGGCTGACCTGGTTGATCCGCAGTTTTGCACTAGGCTTGGCGCCCTGCTGGCCGCGCCGCGACGTACGGCGTGCGCTGACCTCGTTCTCCGCCTACGCCTACCTGAGCAAGATCGCCTCGACGCTGCACCAGCACGCGGACAAGGTGATTGTCGGCACCATCGGCGGGCCGGTCGCCCTCACCTACTATGCCGTGCCGGTGACGCTGGCCGGGCGCATCCTCGGCCTGACCTATCGCCTTTCCTCGGTCATCTATCCGCGAGCCTCCGCGCTTGCTGGAGCCGGCCGCATCGCCGAATTGCGCCCGGCCTATCTCGGCGTGATGCGCTATGTCACCTATATCAATCTGGCTGCGCTCGGGATGATCGTGCTGGCCGGAGACGAGTTCCTGCGCCGATGGGTCGGCGCCGAGTTCGTCGAGCAGGGTTACCCGGTGCTGGTGCTGTTCACGCTGGCATTGCTGGTCGA
>JAEZHR010000122.1 GCA_023416415.1 Pseudomonadota bacterium | reverse complement strand
CCAATGCGCGACACGACCATGGTGGACAATACCCCGATCGACTATCTGGACTTCGCCTCGCCCGTCAGCGGCTTGGGCAGCAAGATGGGCATTGACGCGACGAACAAGTGGCCGGGCGAGACTGACCGCGAGTGGGGGCGCACCATCGGGATGACTGCCGACGTGAAGGCGAAGGTGGATATGATGTGGTCCGAGCTCGGGATATGAGATCCGGAGACCTGAGGGCAGGCGCGCGGGCGGAGCCGCTGCAGCGATGGAAGTGCGATGATCCGGCCGCCATGCCCATTGCCTGACTGGGGCGGCTGCGCTTATGGCCTTTGTGCATCAACTCCCGACTCGCACGTGCAAACGGATCTATCCGGACACGAGGCCGGGCAAGACGCACCGGGCACTTGCTGTTAGAATTCAGGTCGGCGGGCCCCTGCGCATTGTGGCGCGGTGAACCTGGTCAGGTCGGGAACGAAGCAGCCACAGCCGTTTCCCGCAAGTGCCGCAGACAAGGCTCGCCCCTTCTTCTTCCTCCATCCTGCGTTTCGGTTTTCGCCTCGACTACAAGGCTTTCCGCTTCGCTCTTGAGCTGCTTTCAGGTCGGGTAGAATGGCAGACTGTTGTACTCGCCGCAGCTGCAGCTAGCCCACATGTCCTATCAAGTCCTCGCCCGCAAGTATCGTCCCCGCAGTTTCGAAACGCTGGTCGGGCAGGAGCACGTCGTGCGGGCGCTTACCCACGCGCTCGAGCAAAAGCGTCTGCATCACGCCTACCTGTTTACCGGCACGCGCGGGGTCGGCAAGACCACGCTTTCGCGAATTCTCGCCAAGTCACTCAATTGCGAACAGGGCGTGACGGCAAAGCCTTGCGGGCACTGTGAGGCCTGCACTGCAATCGACGCCGGCCGCTTCGTTGACTACATCGAGATGGACGCAGCCTCGAATCGAGGCGTCGATGAGATGGCCCAGTTGCTGGAGCAGGCGATCTACGCCCCGTCGAATGCGCGCTTCAAGGTCTACATGATCGATGAAGTGCACATGCTGACGAACCACGCCTTCAACGCGATGCTGAAGACGCTGGAAGAGCCGCCCGAGCACATCAAGTTCATTCTCGCGACTACCGATCCCCAGAAAATTCCGGTCACGGTGCTGTCGCGCTGTCTGCAATTCAACCTGAAGCAGATGCCCCCGGGCCATATCATCGGCCATCTGGAAAACATCCTCGACCAGGAAGGCATTGCTTATGAAACGCCTGCATTGCGCCTTCTTGCTCAAGGCGCGCACGGCTCGATGCGCGATGCGTTGTCGCTGACCGACCAGGCAATCGCCTATGCTGCGGGCGAAGTGACGCTGGATGCCGTGCAGGGGATGCTCGGGGCGCTCGACCAGTCCTATCTCGTGCGCGTGCTGGATGCATTGGCAGCGCAGGACGGTGCAGGCCTGATGGCCGTGGCCGACGAGATGGCCACGCGCAGCCTGTCCTACAGCGCTGCATTGCAGGACCTCGGCACGCTGCTGCACCGAATCGCTCTGGCTCAGACCGTGCCGGCGGCCTTGGGAGACGATTTGCCGGAGCGCGCGGACATCCTGCGGCTGGCACAGCAGTTCACTCCGGAAGAAATTCAGCTGTTCTACCAGATCGTCACGCACGGCCGCAATGAACTGAATCTCGCTCCGGACGAGTACGCGGGTTTCTCGATGACGCTGCTGCGCATGCTTGCTTTCCGCCCGGTGGCCAGCGGTGCGGTCCTCGCTCAAGCCAACGTTGCGCCGGCACCTGCTGCCCCGGTGCGGGCGGAGGCCAACACGATGGCTGGTGCAATTCGTCGCGCTTTGCCGGTAGCGCATGCGGCACCCGCATCTGCCGCCGCGCCCGCTGCCGTCCCCGCAGCTGGCGTAGCCCCGACAGCGACGTCCGTGCGGCCTGCCGGCATGAGTCCGGCCCGTGCCGCATTGGAGGCAGCTCGCAGCGGCAAACCGTTTGCCGCGAGGCCCGCAGCGGAACCTGCTGCACTTGCGGTGCCGGTTCGAGCCGAGCCGCCGGCCAAGGCCGCACCGGTTGTCGCCATGCCGTCCGAAACGTCCGTGCCACCCTGGATGGACGAGATTCCGCCACTGCAGGATACGCATCCGGTTGACGCGGCGGAGGCTCAAAAAAAAACTGAATCGTCAGACGACATAGCCACTGAAGTGGCTGGTGCACCGGTGCAGGAGGCCCGACCGGCGCGGGCGGCTTTGCCGGTCCCGGCCCTGAACTGGGACGGCAACTGGCCAGCGTTAGCCGCGCAGCTGCCGCTGCGCGGCGTCGTGCAGCAGCTTGCACAGCAGAGTGAATTGCTGGATTGCGAGGACCACGGCGCTGCGTTTACCTTTGTGCTGCGCATTCCCCTCGACACCTTGCGTTCCGCAGGTTCGGTGGACAAGCTCGCGGCCGCGCTGGCGGAGCATTTCGGCAAGGACGTGCGCGTAAACACCGAGATCGGAGCCGTGCGGAATACGGCCAATGCAGCCGCGATCGCCGAACGCGAGGCGCGTCAGCGCGAGGCCGAGGAACGCATGCGAAACGATCCCTTTGTGCAGGCGCTCATGCGCGACTTCGGGGCAACCGTCGTGCCGGGCTCGATCAGGCCCGTCTGATCTTTATTCGAATCCCTCACAAACAAGGAGCAACATCATGATGAAAGGCCAACTCGCGGGACTGATGAAGCAGGCCCAGGCCATGCAGGAAAACATGAAGAAAATGCAGGAGCAACTGGCATCCATCGAAGTGGAAGGTCAGTCCGGCGCAGGCATGGTGAAGGTCGTGATGACCTGCAAGAACGACGTCAAGCGCGTGTCGATCGATCCGTCGCTGCTGGGGGATGACAAGGATATGCTGGAAGACCTGGTGGCCGCCGCCTTCAACGATGCGGTGCGCAAGGCCGAGCAGACCTCGAGCGAGAAAATGGCCGGCCTGACCGCAGGTCTGCCGTTGCCGCCCGGATTCAAGATGCCTTTCTGATTCAGTGAAAACACCCTCTAGCCTCGAACTGCTCTCGGAAGCGCTGCGACGCCTGCCCGGCATCGGACCGAAGTCCGCGCAGCGCATGGTGTACCACCTGATGCAGCATGATCGCGAGGGGGCTGCATTGCTCGGTCGTGCATTGACCCAGGCGGTCGAACGGGTGCGCCACTGCTCGCGCTGCAACACCTTCACGGAGCAGGAGATATGCGCGACCTGTTCCGACCCGGAGCGCGACGCCACGCTGCTGTGCGTGGTTGAGACGCCTGCCGACCAGATGATGATCGAGCAGACCCTGACCTACAAGGGGCTGTACTTCGTGCTGATGGGACGCCTCTCTCCGCTGGACGGCATCGGGCCCAAGGACATTCATCTTGATCGCTTGATGGCGCGTGCCACTGACGGTGAGGTGGAGGAAGTCGTGCTGGCCACGAACTTCACCAGCGAGGGCGAGGCGACCGCCCACTACATCAGCGAGACGCTGAAATCGCGCGGACTCAAAGTCAGCAGGCTGGCACGCGGCGTACCGGTGGGCGGCGAGCTGGAATACGTTGACGCCGGGACCCTCGCGCGCGCGATGCTGGACCGGCGCTCAACCTGAGCCCGCACCGGCGCGCAAGCCGGCCACCCGCTGGAGATGCACTGCTCGCGTCTTCAACGCCGACGCGGACCAGTGCTGACCGAGGCGGGCTGCAGCGATTCCTGCGCATCATCAAACAGCCGCAGCGAATGTCGGGAAAACATGTGCTGCGGCAAATGCAAAATTGACATTGTTCAACCGATCATGTTTCCCGCTCCCTATATTGGGCTCCACGGTCCAACTTCAGGGAGCAGAGCTTGCCGCGATTCCCCACACCGAACGCCGTTGCGCCTGCGAGACAGGCCCGCAAGAGGCATGTCATTCTCGGCGCAGGCCCTGCCGGCGTTATCGCTGCGGAAACGATCCGCAAGAATGCCCCTGACGACGACATCCTCCTGATAGGCAATGAGGCGCACCCGCCGTATGCGCGCGCTGCCTTGCCGCATCTGCTGGCCGGAGAGAGCGGCGAAGCCGGGCTCCTGCTGCGCAAGGACCCGGATTGCTTTGTGCGGCAGCGCATCCGCCTGCTGCGTGGGCGCGCGGAGCATGTGAGCAGTCGAACGCGCACCGTGAAGATGGCCGACGGCAGCGAGGTTTTCTTCGATCGCCTGCTGATCGCCACCGGCGCCCGGCCGAGCAGGCCGACAATAGCCGGCATCGACTTTCCCGGCGTGCACGCCTGCTGGACGCTCGACGACGCACGCGCCATTACTGCGCTCGTGCAGCCGCGCACGCGCATCGTCCTGATCGGCGGCGGTTTCATCGGTTGCATCTTGATGGAAGCGCTGGCCGCGCGTGGAGCGCAATTGACCGTGGTGGAGCGGCGCGACCGCATTTTGCCCAACATGCTGTGCAAGAGCGCAGGCGAAATGGTGCAGCGCTGGTGCACGCGGCGCGGCGTAAGCGTGCGCACATCGGCGCGCGCGGTGGCCATCGGCAGCCGTGCCCTGCACGACGCCGCACCGCGTACTGTACGCCTGTCCAACGGCGAACAGATTGCGGTCGATCTGGTCGTGCATGCAACCGGCACCCGCCCCTATATCGAATTTCTCAAAGGTAGCGGTATTCGCTGCCAGCAAGGCGTGGTGGTGGATGCGTCGATGCAGACGAACGTCCCCGGTATTTACGCCGCTGGAGATTGCGCCGAATCCTTCGATGTGGAAAGCGGGCGCAGCATCATTGCGGGCGTGCAGCCCAATGCTGCCGACCAGGCCTACTGTGCGGCACTGAACATGGCAGGCAAGCACGCTTTCCAGCGCGGCGTGCGCCAGATCGACGTCGTGGATACGATGGGGCTGGTCTCCGCCGCATTCGGGCAGTGGCAGGGCGTGCGGGGAGGACAGTGGGTCGAGGCGGCAGACGACATCAATTTTCAATACATGCGCCTCGAATTCAACCGGGACGTTCTGATCGGCTGCAATACGGTCGGCGTGACCGAGCACGCCAACATCCTGCGCGCGCTCATCCAGTATCAGGTCAGGCTGGGTCCATGGAAGGAGCGCCTGCTGGAGAATCCGGGGCTGCTCAAGCAGGCATATCGCGAATGCGTGCAGGAACAGTACGTGAACCAGGCATCGGCATTCCGCAGCTTCGGCGGCCTCGCGGAAGCTGCGCCGCGCCACATCCTCTGACAAACGGCATTCGCAGGGTCGCTCAACGCCCAAAGTTGCCGTGCAGGTCTTTAATTCGCGTAAAATCGCTGCGCAACCGGAGCGGTGCCTGCGCGGCAGGTACCACGAGTCCGGGCCTGCCACTTCTTTTCGCGAACCGATGAGCATCAAATCCGACAAGTGGATCCGGCGCATGGCGCAGGAACACGGCATGATCGAGCCCTATGAACCGGGCCAGGTGCGTCATGTCGACGGCAACAAGATTGTCAGCTACGGCACTTCGTCCTACGGCTACGACATCCGCTGCGCCGACGAATTCAAGATCTTCACCAACATCAACAGCACCATCGTCGATCCGAAGAACTTCGATGAAAAATCTTTCGTCGACTTCAAGGGAGACGTCTGCATCATCCCGCCGAACTCCTTCGCGTTGGCGCGGACCGTCGAGTATTTCCGCATTCCGCGCAATGTGCTGACCATCTGCCTTGGCAAGTCCACCTATGCAC
>JAEZHR010000104.1 GCA_023416415.1 Pseudomonadota bacterium | reverse complement strand
GTCCATGTTGCGCAGCAGCCCGACCGAGCGGCTCATCTTCTCCGCGCCCGCCAGGCATAGCTCGGCCAAGCGCTTGGCTTCCGGCGTCACAGTCTGGATGTCATACAGGGAAATGGTCTGACCAGCATCCTCGAGCAGATCGAGGACATCGTCCATGCGCGTGATGAGCTTGTGTATGTCTTCGCGGTCAAGTGGCGTAATGAAGGTCGTGCGCAGCAATTCCAAGGTCTGGTGGGTGACGTGATCGGCCTGCTTCTCGATGCTCTCGCTCGCGTGCACGCGCTGGTCGAGGTCGTTGAAGTTCGTCATCAGCGCCACCATCTCGCGCGCGCCCTTGCTGCAAAGTTCGCCGTGCTGCACGAACAAGTCGAAGAACTTGTCTTCGCGCGGCATCAGTTTTTCGAACATGGATCCGTTCTCCCGAATGGTCGGCCGCTCGAAGGCGGCGCTGCGTTCACTCGCCGCCGAAGATGGCCTGGCCACCCGTGTAGTTGTCGAACTTCGTGTACTCACCGAGGAAGGTCAGGCGAACAGTGCCGATAGGACCATTCCGCTGCTTGCCGATAATGATCTCGGCCGTTCCCTTGTCCGGTGAATCCGGGTTGTAAACCTGGTCGCGGTAGATGAACAGAATCACGTCGGCATCCTGCTCGATGGCGCCCGATTCCCGCAGGTCGGACATCACCGGCCGCTTGTTCGGACGCTGCTCAAGCGAGCGGTTCAGCTGAGACAACGCAATCAGCGGGCAGCCGAGTTCCTTGGCCAGGCCCTTCAGGCTGCGCGAAATTTCGGAAATTTCCGTGGCGCGGTTTTCGCCGGTACTGTTGCCCGACATGAGCTGCAGGTAGTCGACGATGATCAGGCCAAGCTTGCCGCATTGGCGGGACAGGCGGCGCGCGCGCGCGCGCAGCTCGATCGGAGACAGCCCCGGCGTCTCGTCGATATAGAGCTGGGCTTCATTCATCTTTTGAATCGCATGCGTGAGCCGCGGCCAGTCCTCATCGTTGAGCTTGCCCACGCGCAGGCGGCTCTGGTCGAGCCGTCCCACCGAGCCGAGCATACGCATGGCCAGCTGGGCACCGCCCATTTCCATGGAGAACACCGCAACCGGCAAACCGCTGTCGATGGCGACGTTCTCGCCGATGTTGAGACTGAATGCCGTCTTGCCCATTGATGGACGTCCGGCGACGATCACCAGGTCGCCTGGCTGCAGGCCTGAAGTCATGCGATCCAGGTCGATGAAGCCGGTGGGAACGCCGGTGATGTCGTTCTGATTGTCCCGGTTGTAGAGCTCGTCGATGCGCTCAACCACTTGCGTAAGCAAAGGCTGAATGGCGAGCCAGCCCTGGGCACCACGCGCCCCCTCTTCCGCGATTGCGAAAATCTTGGACTCCGCCTCGTCAAGGATCTGCTTGACTTCCTTGCCTTGGGGGTTGAGCGCGGCGGCAGAGATTTCGTCGGCAACGGTGACCAGCTTGCGCAGGACGCCACGGTCGCGCACGATCTCCGCGTACCGGCGAATATTCGCAGCCGACGGCGTGTTCTGCGCAAGCGCGTTGAGATAAGCAAGACCGCCCACTTCCTCACCTTTGCCACTGGTCGTGAGCGCTTCGTGGACGGTAATCACGTCGGCCGGCTTGGCACTGCTGATCAGCCGGGCAATGTGCTGAAAGATGATGCGGTGGTCGTAGCGGTAGAAATCGTCTTCATTGACGAAATCCGCGATGCGGTCCCAAGCCGCGTTGTCGAGCAGGAGGCCGCCAAGTACGGACTGCTCAGCTTCGATTGAGTGGGGCGGGACGCGCAGCGCATCCACTTGCGGATCGGGGCGGGTGTTCATGGCGCGAAATTATACCGGTTGCCCCTCGCGCACGCGGATCATGCTCCAGCAAGATCGCTGTGGGCGGAGAACAAAAAAAGGCCGGGGGACACCCGGCCTTTCATGCGAAGAGAAAGCGCCGCTCAGGCCTGCTCGCCCTTGACGTTGATGGTGATCTCGACCACGACGTCGGTGTGCAAAGCAACCGAAACCACGTGCT
Organism: Pseudomonadota bacterium; assembly: GCA_023416415.1. GTDB lineage: Bacteria > Pseudomonadota > Gammaproteobacteria > Burkholderiales > Burkholderiaceae_D > Noviherbaspirillum. The sequence goes on along the minus strand of JAEZHR010000104.1, from coordinate 9,909 downwards.
CGCCCACGACCTTGATCGGACCTTGCGGCATGCGGATCTGTGCCTTTTCGACGGCAAAGCCTTGCTTGGTCACCACTTCGGCGATATCGGCGTTGGTTACGGAACCGAACAGGCGACCGTCCACACCGGCCTTCTGCGCGATCTGGACCGTGGCACCGGTCAGCTTTTCGCCCTGGGCTTGTGCGGCGGCCAGCTTTTCGGCGGCGGCCTTTTCCAGCTCGGCACGACGTGCTTCAAATTCGGCCACGGCGGTCTCGGTTGCACGACGCGCCTTGCGCTGCGGGATCAGAAAATTGCGGGCATAGCCGTCCTTGACACGCACCACGTCACCGAGGTTGCCGAGATTGACGACTTTTTCAAGCAGAATGACTTGCATGTTTTTCTCCTATCTATCTCAGTCGTCAATCAGGCGTTGTGCAGATCCGTGTATGGCAGCAACGCCAGGAAGCGGGCGCGCTTGATCGCGGTGTCGACCTGGCGCTGGTAATGCGCGCGGGTACCGGTCAGGCGGGCCGGCATGATCTTGCCGTTTTCCTGGACGAAATCCTTCAGGGTATCGATGTCCTTGTAGTCCACCTGCTCGACGCCGGCCACCGTGAAACGGCAGAATTTCTTGCGCTTGAACAGCGGGTTCTGCTGCTGGCGACGTTGCTTGAGCTTGCTCTTGTCGAATTTTTTACCGAATGCCATCTTGGGCTCCTGTATCTGTATCTGGTATATGGGTCTCGAAATCCGTGACGTGAAACACGAGGCTCTTGCTATTGCGGCTCCTGCGGGCCAGAAAACCGGAGAACCGCATCTCGGTCCCCATTGGCGCCTGATTGAATCGTCCCGAAATTTCGCCCGCGGCCAGCGCGGGAATCTCGAATTCAATCTTCCGCAGTCCCCCTGCCTCCTGCTGCTCCGACATGTGCTGCAATCTTGCATTCACGATCGGGATGCCGGCCGGCGTGTAGCGAAGCACTTCACGCTCGGCAATGGAAGCAATCAGGCACAGCCGGTTAGCGTTACCTTCCTCTATTCTCGTCACGCAAGAAGAATCACGAAGCGGACGCCTCGGCGCGCGGGGCCTTGGCAGCATCTTCTTTCTGCACGGCCTTCATCATCGGCGACGGAGCGGTCTCGGCCTTCTTCATCTTCACGGTCAGATGGCGCAGCACGGCGTCATTGAACTTGAAGCCAGTCTCGAGTTCCGCGAGGGTTTCATTGTCGCACTCGATGTTCATGCAGACGTAATGCGCCTTGGCCAGCTTCTGGATCATGTAGGCCAGCTGACGGCGACCCCAGTCTTCCACGCGGTGCACCTTGCCGTTGCGGCTGGTGACGACGCCCTTGTAGCGTTCGATCATCGCGGGCACCTGCTCGCTCTGATCCGGATGGACGATAAAAACGATTTCGTAATGACGCATGTAATCTCCTTTGGACGGATGAATCGATCGCCCACCCCGGCGTCAGGACGGGTGTGGGAAGAGGTAAGCCCGCGATAGTAACCCGTGCACAAGAAAATTTCAATGGATTCAGGAACCTGGGTACAGAATCGGCCGGGGACATCGGGAGATGCCGGCCGAGCTCGGGCTTGCATTCGCCAACAGCCTGTATAAAAATACAGCCTGTTTATCTCGACAGCCATGCACCGAACGCAGGGACCTCCCATGATCAAGCTGACCGCCCGCCAGGAGCAGATCCTCAATCTCATCAAGAACGCGATCGAGAACACCGGGTTCCCCCCCACTCGGGCCGAAATCGCTGCCGAGCTCGGGTTTCGGTCGGCAAACGCCGCCGAAGAACATCTTCAAGCCCTGGCACGCAAGGGCGCAATCGAGCTATCGCCCGGCACATCACGCGGCATTCGCCTTCTCGATTCGCGCGGGCAAACGCCCAGAACCCAGATGGCACTGCCGCATGAAATGCTGATGCAGCTGAGTCTGCCTTTGGTGGGCCGCGTTGCGGCAGGATCCCCGATTCTGGCCCAGGAACACATCGAGAGTACCTACCAGGTCGACCCGGCACTCTTTTCCGCCAAACCGGACTATCTGCTCAAGGTGCGCGGAATGTCGATGCGCGATGCCGGCATTCTCGACGGAGACCTGTTGGCCGTGAAGCGTTCCGAGCAGGCACGGAACGGTCAGATCGTTGTGGCGCGCATCGGGGATGATGTCACGGTCAAGCGCTACCAGAAGGCGGGTACCACCATCGAATTGCTGCCGGAGAACCCCGAATTTGAACCGATCCGGATCCTACCTGGCCAGGACGACTTTGCCCTCGAGGGCTTGGCCGTCGGCCTGCTGCGCTCATGGGGGTAAGCGACTCCCGCTGACCCGCTCTAACGCCGCTTGCCCATGAGAATGTGATGGGCGATGCCGCGCAGGATGTTGACCTCTTCCCTTTCCAGCCCGGTCCGTGCGAACAATCGCTTGATGCGGGGCATCAGCTTGCGCGGGTTGGCGGGATCGAGAAAATCAATGGCGACCAGTGCCTGCTCGAGGTGGGCATACATGCCCTCGATCTGGGCCAGCTCGGCAGCCTCGCCGGAGAAACCGATCGCCGCAGGGGGCACGAGCTGCCCATCTCTTGCCGCCATGCGCAACTCGTAGGTCAGCACCTGTACCGCCTGCGCCAGGTTCAACGATGAGTACTCCGGATTGGCCGGAATATTGATCAGGACATTGCACTTTTCCGTGATCTCATTCGGCAATCCGTAACGTTCGCTTCCGAACACCAGGGCGGCACGCAGATTTTCAGAGCCGGCCAATTGCGTGGCCAGAGCGCGCGGCGCCAGCACCGGTGGCGAGTACTCGCGCAGGCGGGCGCTGAGTGCTGCAGCAAAATTGCAGCCGGAAGTCGCCTCCTCGAAGGAAGCCACCACTCTTGCATTTTCGAGCACATCCAGGGCACCGCTGGCGAACGCCAGGGCCTCCTCCTGGCACGTCGCATCCGCAAATCGCGGCCTGACCAGCACAAGATCGGAGAAGCCCATGGTCTTCATGGCACGCGCAACCGCGCCGATATTGCCGGGGTGGCTGGTTTCAACCAGTACGATGCGCACGCGGGCAAACAGGGGGATAGGGGTTTCGGGCAGGTTCATTTAAAATAGCCGGTTTCGCGGACGCGTCGGCGACGTCGTGCCGCATCGCTCTTCAAGGCCAGTCAGAACACGTCCGCGCTTGCCGCGCATCCCGACTTCGGGCGCCCGCCTTTGCGGCACCTGTTCTGCACGGCCTGACGTGGATTTGTTGCGGTTCCGACGCATGGCGTGGGTGCCGCCATTTTATCGGAACCCCTATGCATCCCATGCTCAATACGGCAGTCAAGGCCGCCCGTCGCGCCGCTGCCGTCATCAATCGTGCCTCTTTTGACATCGACCGCATCAAGGTCAATGAGAAGGGTCGCAACGACTTCGTGACCGAAGTCGATCAGGCCGCCGAGGCCACGATCATCGAAATCCTGAAGACCGCCTATCCGGACCACGCCATCCTGGCCGAGGAATCGGGCGCGTCTGCCAACCTGCACGACAAGCACGAAAACGTGTGGATCATCGATCCGTTGGACGGCACCACCAACTTCATCCATGGTTTTCCAACCTATTGCGTGTCGATTGCGCTCAAGCAGCGCGGGCAAATCACGCAGGCAGTCGTCTACGATCCGAACCGCAACGACCTGTTTACGGCCACCAAGGGCGGAGGCGCCTTCCTGAACGAGAAACGCATCCGCGTCAGCCGTCGCGACAAAATGGCCGATGCGCTCATCGGCACCGGCTTCCCCTTCAGGGATACCGGAAATCTGGACGAGTACGTGCGAATGTTCAAGGTCATGAGTGAGCGCTGCGCCGGCCTGCGCCGTCCGGGCGCTGCCGCACTCGACCTGGCCTACGTTGCCGCAGGGCGGCTCGACGGCTTTTTCGAAAAAGGCCTCAAGCCCTGGGATATCGCAGCCGGCTCCCTTCTGATCACGGAAGCCGGCGGAATCGTCTCCAACTTCTCCGGCGAAGCAGATTATCTTGACCACGGCGACGTGATCGCAGGCACCCCAAAGGTTTTTGCGCAAATGGTCAATCTGCTGTCGCCATTCGCGAAGTAGCACTTCGCTTATCTCCGGGCACACTGCCCATTCTCGTCCGCGCCGCCAGTCAGCGCGGCGTGTGTGTTTTTTCGCAAGGATTCCATGTCTTTTTCTTCACTCGGCCTGTCCGACGAAATCGTGCGCGCGGTAACCGAACAGGGTTACCACACACCCACTCCCATTCAGATGCAAGCCGTACCCGCCGTCCTGAAGGGGGGCGACCTGCTTGCCGGCGCCCAGACCGGCACCGGTAAGACGGCCGGTTTCACTCTGCCGATCCTGCAGCGCCTCAACGGCCGCCCGAACGCAGGTCCGAAGACCGTGCGAGCCCTGATCCTGACGCCAACGCGCGAACTCGCCGCCCAGGTGGAAGAAAGCGTGCGTATTTACGGCCGCTACCTGAAGCTCAAGTCCGCAGTCATCTTCGGTGGCGTCGGCATCAATCCGCAGATCGACCTGCTCAAGCGCGGCGTGGACATTCTCGTTGCAACTCCCGGCCGCCTGCTGGACCACCTTGCCCAGGGAACGATAGACCTGCGCAAGGTTGAGATCCTCGTGCTTGACGAGGCCGACCGCATGCTCGACATGGGATTCATTCACGACATCAAGAAGGTTCTGGCTGCACTGCCTCCCCAGCGCCAGAATCTGCTGTTCTCGGCAACCTTTTCGGACGAGATCAAGGCCCTGGCGGAGCGGCTTCTGAACTCGCCGGAAACGATCGAGGTCGCGCGCCGCAACTCCACGGTGGATGTCATCGCCCAGAAGATCCATCCGGTCGACCGCAATCGCAAGCACCCGCTGCTGGCCCACCTGATCAAGTCCAACAACTGGAACCAGGTCCTGGTCTTCACGCGCACCAAGCACGGTGCCAACAAGCTTGTCGAGCAGTTGTCCAAGGACGGCATCACCGCCATGGCCATCCACGGCAACAAGAGCCAGTCGGCACGCACGCGTGCATTGTCCGATTTCAAGGAAGGCAAGCTGCAGGCACTGGTTGCAACGGATATCGCTGCACGCGGCATCGACATCGAAGAGCTTCCGCACGTGGTCAACTACGACCTGCCGAACGTGCCCGAAGACTACGTGCATCGCATTGGCCGTACGGGTCGTGCAGGAGCAACGGGCGAAGCGGTTTCGCTGGTCTGCGTGGATGAGCATGAGATGCTCAAGGGCATCGAAAAGCTGATCAAGCGCGATCTTCCACGCGAAGTCGTGCCCGGATTCGAACCGGACCCGCATGCCAAGCCGCAGCCGATACAGCTACGGAGCGGCAATCCTCCGCCGCGCCGTCGCCCGCAAGGCCAGCCGAGTCAGGGAGGGCAGCCGCGCCAGCAATCCGGCGCACCACGCCGCGGCCAGGGCACTGCGCCGTCACGCCGACCATCTGGCGGAAAGTGAAGGACAAAGCAGGAGCAATCCAAGGGCAATGGTGGGCAGCGTTGTCAGTCGCTAGAATGACACGCTGCGTGCACCCGACTAAACACGAACCCGCATGACCCAGGCATCCGCACTGACGAAGAATGCGCCCGGCGCAGCCCGCACCGATCCGGGCATCGAGAAGCACACTCCGATGATGCAGCAATACCTGCGCATCAAGGCCGACTATGACGGCACGCTGGTGTTCTACCGGATGGGTGACTTCTACGAGCTGTGCTTCGACGACGCGGAAAAGGCCGCACGCCTGCTCGGCATCACGCTGACACAACGCGGAACGTCCAATGGCGCGCCGATCAAGATGGCCGGCGTGCCATTTCACTCGGTGGAACAGTACCTTGCCAAACTGATCAAGCTCGGCGAATCGGTGGCAATCTGCGAACAGATCGGCGATCCGGCGCCCAGCAAGGGGCCGGTCGAGCGCAAGGTGGTGCGCGTCGTCACCCCAGGCACACTGACCGATTCCGATCTGCTTCCGGAAAAGGCGGAACGCCCGCTGCTTGCACTTTGCACGCAGACCCATCGCAGGACCAGCAGCGCCGGTCTGGCCTGGCTGTCGCTCGCCTCCGGCGCGCTGAAACTGATGGAATTCTCCTGCGAGAACGGCGCCTTCGACGCACGCCTGAAGCAGGAACTGGAACGCATCGCAGCCGCAGAAATCCTCGTAGGCGAGGACGTGCCGCTGCTGCACATGCAGGCCCCCGGCAAGTTCACTGCCCTGCCGCCCTGGCATTTCGATATCGAAACCGGTCGCAAGGCCTTGCACGAGCAATTGGGCGTGGCCACACTGAGCGGTTTCGGTGCCGAACAGTTCGGCCCGGCAATCGGTGCCGCCGGCGCCCTGCTGCGCTACGCGCAATCGACCCAGGGGCGTGGCCTGCAGCATGTGCGCTCGCTGACCGTCGAGACCGAGAACGAATTCATCGGACTCGATGCCGCGACCCGGCGCAATCTGGAACTGACCGAGACCTTGCGCGCTTCGGAAGGCGCGAACGCACCAACCCTGTTTTCACTGCTCGACCATTGCCGCACGGCGATGGGTTCGCGCCTGCTGCGTCACTGGCTCCATCATGCGCGTCGCGATCAGGCAGTTGCAAAGGCACGGCATGCGGCCCTGAACGCACTCATGCATGCGGATGCCGAATCAGGCCTGACCGCGGCGCTGGCCGCAGTGCCGGACATCGAACGCATCACGACACGCGTGGCCTTGCAGACTGCGCGTCCGCGCGACCTCGCCGGCTTGCGTGCAGGGCTGCAGCAACTGCCTTCGCTGCGCAGCTACGTGGCCATGTGCAACCGTAATGCGGACGCACCGCTTCTGCAGGACATCAGCGCAGCCCTCGCCACGCCGGCTGACTGTCTGGATCTGCTGGAACGCGCGATTGCGCTCGAACCGGCGGCGATGGTGCGCGACGGCGGCGTCATCGCACGCGGCTTCGACACCGAACTCGACGAACTGCGCGCGCTGTCGGAAAACGCCGGGCAGTTCCTGGTTGACCTGGAAGCGCGTGAGCGCGTGCGCACCGGCATTGCCAATCTGCGCGTCGAATACAACAAGGTTCACGGCTTCTACATCGAAGTCACCCATGGCCAGACCGACAAGGTGCCGGACGACTACCGCCGGCGCCAGACGCTGAAGAACGCCGAACGCTACATCACACCCGAACTGAAGGCCTTCGAAGACAAGGCGTTGTCGGCCCAGGAACGCGCACTGGCGCGCGAGAAACTGCTGTACGAGCAGCTTCTCGGCGAACTCGCGCCACATATCGGTACGCTGCAGGACATCGCCCATGCCATCGCCCAGCTCGACGTTCTGGTCGCGCTGGCAAGCCACGCGATGCGCAACAACTGGTGCGCGCCGCAGATGGTGCCCGAGCCAATGCTGCGCATCGACCAGGGCCGCCACCCGGTGGTGGAAAAGCAGATCGAGCGTTTCATTCCTAACGACTGCGTGCTGGATGCCGAGCGCAAGCTGCTTCTGATCACCGGTCCCAACATGGGCGGCAAGTCGACCTTCATGCGCCAGGTCGCACTGATCACCCTGCTCGCCTATGTCGGCAGCTTCGTACCAGCCGCAAGCGCCGCCATCGGTCCGATCGACCGCATCTTCACGCGCATCGGCGCTGCCGACGATCTGGCCGGCGGGCGGTCGACCTTCATGGTCGAGATGACCGAGTCGGCCGCGATCTTGAACGGCGCCACCGAACATTCGCTCGTGCTGATGGACGAAGTCGGCCGTGGCACGTCGACGTTCGACGGACTGGCGCTCGCATGGGCCATCGCGCGTCATCTGATCGAGAGCACAAAGAGCTTTACCCTGTTCGCCACCCACTATTTCGAGCTGACCCAGTTGCCCGAGGTGCATCCGACCGCCGCCAACGTGCATCTTTCAGCGGTCGAGCACAAGGACAGCATCGTATTCCTGCACGCGGTACAGCCCGGCCCCGCGTCCCAGAGCTATGGTCTGCAGGTCGCGCAACTGGCAGGCGTACCGCAGTCGGTCATTCGCGCCGCCCGCAAGCATTTGGCCGCCCTCGAGGCGCAATCCGTGCAGCCAACGCCCCAGTTCGATCTGTTTGCCAGCGCCGGAGCAACGCCGTCCGACGAGGAGGAGTGCGTCACCGACACGCCCTCTCACGCAGCGCAAGCCGTTCTGGATGCAGTTGAAGCCATCGATCCGGACGCAATGAGCCCGCGCGAAGCGCTGGAGGCGCTGTACCGGCTCCGGCAACTCGCCAACCCTGAATGATGTTCCTTGCGCAGATCCTGCTGCTGGCCGTGCTCGCCGTTTCAGCGCTGCCGGCCCAAGCCATGCGCTTTACTTTCGGGGTCGTACCCAGCAGTGCAATGGATGATGCAACCCTAGACAGGACACTCGCACAAGCGGATGCAAACAATCTCGCCTTCGTGGTTGCACAGGGGATCAAGAACGCGCGCCAGCCCTGCGACGATGCCGTATACGAGGTGCGACGCAAGCGCTTTGAGCGCAGCCAGCACGGACTGATACCGGTTGCGCAGTCATCCGACTGGGCCGCCTGCCCTGCTGGAAAAGACGATGCGTCCGCGCTGGGACGACTGACGCGTTTGCGCGAATTGATGTTCCAGGGCGAGTTTTCCCTGGGCGCGACACGCCTGCCGCTGGTTCGGCAATCAACGGAAGCGCGCTTTCACGGTTTCGTCGAAAATGTTCGGTGGGAAATCGGCGATGTGATGTTCGCCACCATCAATCTGCCCGCCCCGAACAATCATTTCGTGATGGGAGCCGGGCGCAACGGCGAGTTCGAAGACCGCCTCGTCGCCAATCGCGAGTGGCTGCACCGCGTGTTCACGCAGGCGCGGCTGCAGAAATCACGCGCCGTGGTGCTGTTTGCCGAAGCCAACCCGCTCGACCTTCCGCCACGTGCCAAGCGGGACGGTTTTCTTGAGATACGGCGTTACTTGCGCAGCCATGCCGCTCAATTCAAGGGCAAGGTACTTATCGTGCATGCCAAGGCATCAATGAGCGAGCCTTCGGTCATCCGCTGGCGCGAGAACCTGGGCGAAATCGGAATGCCGAATGGCTGGCTGCGGCTTCAGGTCGATCCCGGGCTGCAAGGGATGTTCACAGTGGCAGCCAAGCGGGTGGATCAGTGAATCGGACGACTGCGGAAGTGGTCCCCCTCCTCGCCCTCAAAGTCGTCGTCATGCCCATGCTCGCCATGTACATGGCCGTGCTCAACCTCTTGCGGGGTCGCAGTGCGCACGGCCTGCACATTCAGGCTAAAGCGAAGTGCCATACCGGCAAGCGGGTGATTTCCATCGAGCACCACCTTGTCCTCGGCAATGTCGGTCACCGTGAAGATCACCGACTCCTCATTCCCGGCATCATCCGGCGTGCCTTCGAACTGCATCCCCACCTCGATCGGCTCCGGCAGCCGGTTGCGTTGCTCGATCTTGATCAGGGCTGGATCATAGTCCCCGAATGCATCTTCGGGTTCGACTTGAATCGTGGTTTCATACCCGGCTTCCTTGCCTTCCAGCGCCTCTTCAATCTTTGGCAGCATGTTGTCGTAGCCGCCGTGCAGATACTCCATCGGCTCCTGTCCTTCCTCGATCACGTTACCCTGTGCGTCGGAAAGCTTGTAATGCACGGTTACTACCGTATCCTTGGCGATTTTCATGGCCGGTCCTTTCTATGTTCTGGCCGCGCTAGCTTAACAGCAATGAAGCTGACCTCGATCCCTCAATGAAAAAAATGGCACCCGTACCCCGCTCCAGCGAACTCGCTCATCCATCTGTTCTGGGCGGGATGTCCCCGCAAAAGTTCCTGCGCGATTACTGGCACAAGGAACCGCTCCTGATCCGGCAGGCAATTCCCGGGTTCAAACCCATCCTCGACCGCGAAGCCCTGTTCGCCCTAGCGGCAAGCGCAGAAGT
>JAEZHR010000098.1 GCA_023416415.1 Pseudomonadota bacterium | reverse complement strand
AATCTGAACGCCACGCTCATTGGCGATGCGCTGGAAAGGGCTGGCGACTTCAGCCTGCCGCTGATCGGGAAGCTGCCACTGCAGCATCAGTATCGTGTCCTGCTGTCGTTGCTGGCGGTAGCACTGATTTCTGCCGTCATCTTTGTCGGATTCAATACCACCGATTCGACCCTGGCCTCGACCCGCACGCAGATTGCCGGTGACGCGCTGATGCACTCGCAGCGTATCGGCAAGGCGACTCCAAATGCGATTCAGGGCAACCTGGAAGCGTTCAAGCAGCTTGAGCAAAGCCGGATCGAGTTCCAACGAGACCTCGATGTGCTGACCAAGGGCGGCTTTTATCAAGGCCGCGAGATTTCGCCGTCAGGCGGGGCAATGGCCGAGAAGCTCAGCGAAGCTGCGAAAGTCTGGAGCAACACCGACAAGGCTGCGGCCACCATCCTTCGACTGAAGGACGAGCTGACCGGCTTCGGGAACACGCTCCAGACGCTTAACGGACTTTCGCCCATTCTGCTGGAATTGACCGAACAGATTGCAACCCTCAAGGCGCAGAGCGGCGTAGGGCCGCGCGAAATTTCCGCTGCGGGACAGCTGGTCATGCTGACGCAGCGGCTGGGACGCAGCGCCAACGAATTTCTGACTTCGGAAGGCGTCAACCCCGAAACGGCCTTCCTGCTGGGCAAGGATACGAATACCTTCCGCGACATTACCGAAGGCTTCCTCAATGGAAGCGAGGTGCTGCGTCTTGCCGCGACGACGGATCCCGATGCTCGCGAAAAGCTCAACGAGCTGAAGGAAGTGTTTGGCGAATATCAGAAGTCGGTGGCTGCCATTCTCGGCAATCTCCAGAATTTCATCGCCGCGAAGCAATCGGAACAGCTGATCTTTGCCGAGAACGAAACCCTGAAGGAACGCATCACGGACCTGCAGATGGCCTATCGTGCCGAGGAAGATGCAATGCACTGGTCATTCTGGGCCATGTTGGGTTCCGCTGCGCTGGCACTGATTGCGGCAGTTGGTATTGCCGTCGTACTGTTGCAGGACAGCCGCAACCGCGCCAAGGAAGCGGAACAGCGTCGCCTCGAAGCTGAATTGCAACGGCTGCAAGCCCAGCGCCAGGAGGAAGAGGCAAAGGCAGCCAATGAGCAGAACCAGGCTGCCATTTTGCGTCTGATGAACGAATTGCAGGAAGTGGCGGATGGCGACCTGACAATCCAGGCAACGGTTTCGGAGGACATTACCGGTGCAATTGCGGACTCGGTCAACTATACGGTTGAAGAGCTGCGCGGCCTGGTCGGGCGCGTGACCCGAACCGCCGAGCAGGTGACTGCCGCATCGACCCAGGCCCAGTCGATCTCCGATGATCTGCTGAGCGCCTCGGATCGTCAGTCGCGTCAGATCCAGGAAACCGGCCAGGCGGTGCTCGATATGGCGCTCCAGATTACCGACGTCTCGAAGTCTGCGAACGAATCAGCGGACGTTGCTCGGCAGTCGGTGACGGCAGCCGAGCAAGGTGCCCGGGCGGTGGAAGATGCGATCAAGGGCATGAATGAAATCCGCGAGCAGATCCAGGAGACCTCCAAGCGCATCAAGCGTCTCGGTGAATCGTCGCAGGAGATCGGCGAAATCACCGAACTGATTTCCGACATTACCGAGCAGACCAACGTACTGGCATTGAATGCGGCAATTCAGGCGGCGTCGGCGGGTGAGGCAGGGCGTGGCTTTTCGGTCGTTGCCGAGGAAGTGCAGCGGTTGGCTGAACGTTCCGCAGAGGCGACCAAGCAGATCGGCGCGCTAGTGCGCACGATTCAGACCGATACCCACGATGCGGTTGCGGCCATGGAGAAGTCCACCCAGGGTGTGGTCGAAGGTGCGAAGCTCTCCGATGCGGCGGGCACGGCACTTGCGGAAATCCGTTCCGTGTCTAACCGCCTCGCGGAATTGATTCAAAGCATTTCTGCCTCCACTGAACAGCAGGCCACCTCTGCGAACGGCGTGGCCCAAAACATCCAGAACATCCTGAACGTCACCGAGCAGACGGCGCACGGTACGCGCCAGACCGCGCAGTCGATTCGGGAGCTGGCGGTGCTGGCGGAAGAACTCAAGAGCTCGGTATCGCGTTTCAAGGTGAACGCCTGACCGCCACGCTGGCATCCGGACTCCTATCGGCAAACTAGAGCAGGACGGCGCCGTTATGTGCGGGAGCGCCGTCCCTTGACCCCACGAGGCAGTCATGACATCACCCCCTTCCTCCCAGGCGCATGGCGGCCGGGAACCTCTTGATACCGGCCCGCTTTCCTGGGTGATCGGTGAAATCCGTGAAGCGCTGAATCGTTCGAAGCAATCCGTTCAGGACGCAGTGGGTCAGGATGCCGATGATCGTCTGACCACGCTGCGCCACGCGAAGAGTTATCTGCACCAGGCGCATGGCGCTTTGCAGATCGTTGATGTGGATGGTGTGGCTCTGGTCACGGAAACGGTCGAGGACCTGTTCGAGCGCATTGATGGCGGGCAGCTGGAACTCTCGGCCCAAGTGGCTGAGGCCGTGGGGGCCGGATACCAGGCGCTGATCGAATACCTTGAAGAACTGCTGTCCGGCCAGTCGCACCAGCCGGTGCGGCTGTTTCCGTACTACCGTGCCCTGCTGGAGGCCCGTGGCGCGGAACGCATCCACCCTGCCGACCTTTTTTTCCCCAATCTGTCGGTTCGCCCTCAGTTCTCCGCGTCTAAATCGACGGATCCGGTGCCGCCGCAACATTATGCGGTGCTGCGCCAGCACTTCGAAAAGGCGCTGCTGCCCTTCCTGAAAAGCAGTGATCCCGTACTCGAACGCAGCAATGCCGCGCGCATGCGCGATATCATCGCCGAAATCGAGACGCTGCAGACGGGGCCCCAGGTGCGCGCTTTCTGGTGGGTCATGCATGGCCTGGCGGAAGCAGTCGCAGAGGGTGCCATCCCGAACGAGGTCTACGTCAAGCAGCTCTTTGCCCGCATCAATCTCCAGATCAGGCGCCTGAGCCAGGGATCATCGAGCATCACGGAACGTCTGCTGCGTGACGCGCTGTTCTTCATCGCCGGCATCGCGCAGCCGAGCGCCCTGGCCCGCCAGATCCGGGAGGTGTACGAACTCGACGGCCTGGTTCCGCAGGATTACGACCGCAAGCGCTATGGACAGGTGAATGTTGACGCCCTGGCGAGGACGCGCGAGCATCTGGCGCAGGCGAAGACCTTGTGGAATCGCATTGCGGGCGGCGACACCGGCGCCGCCGAGTCCTTTGAACATGAGATGCTGGTGCTGGCCGATGCCGGGGCCGACCTGAATTCGGCTCCGCTGACCAAGCTCCTGAAGGAACTGAAGGGACTTGCACGGCATGCTGCCCGCGGCCAGCCGGGCGATGCGCTCGGTCTCGAACTGGCTACGGGACTGCTGTTCGTTGAGACGGCACTGGGCCAGATTTCCCACCTCCCCAATGATTTCGCCGAGCGCGCTGACGGCATGACCGCACGGTTGCTTGCCGTCGTGGCTGGCGAAACCCCTGCCGAGGGTCTGGCATGGGTTGAGGAGATGTCCCGCGAGGCGCAGCAGCGCCAGACAATGGCGGCTTTGGCGGGGGAAATGCAGGCCAATCTGCGGCAGGTCGAGAAAATGCTTGACGAATACTTCCGGGATCCCGCTCAGCGAGACTCGCTGGATCAGCTTGATGGGGTCCTCCACCAGATCGAGGGCGCCTTGTCCGTTCTCGACGAGAGGGACGCGGTGCAGGCGACCCGGCACACCCGGCGCATGGTGCAAGATTTTCTGGATGCCCCGAACGAAATCGATCCGCAGTGCTTTCATCAGGTCGCCCAGAATGTAGGTGCGCTGAGTTTCTTCATTGAATCCCTGCAATTTCCTTCGGGTCAGGCCAGGAATCGGTTCGTCTTCGATGCCGAGCGTGGCGTATTCGAGGCCAGGCTGCTGGAGCGGGGGGCGAAGGAAAATGCGTCCCCAAAAGTCGTGGAGGTCCTTGCTGATCCGGACGGTAAGCCGGCAGCGGGGGCCTCGGCTCCGCTGCAGACTGTCGAAGACGAACTGGAGCAGCGTCAGCGCGAATCCGCAGAGCTGGCTCGCGGCCTTGCCGAGCAGCCGTACAACCCGACGTTGCAGCAACGGTTAAAGGAATCACTCGAACAGGTACAGCTGGATGCGACGCTGATCGACCGCCCGGAAATCACAGATCGGGCACGCGCGGGACTGGCCTTGCTGGAACAGGCAGATCTGCAGGCATCACGAGACACCTTGGCGCAATTGGCCGGCACCGTGCGTGCTGTCGCATCCGCGCCGATTGTCACGCCTGCCAGCGACGAGGAAATCGATGCCGAACTGCTGGAAATATTCCTCGGAGAGGCCGTCGAGGTTCTGGGTACGGTGAGGGAGATCCTGCCCGTATCACGCAATGTGCCCCACAATCAGGAACACCTGACTACGCTGCGTCGCAGCTTCCATACGCTCAAGGGAAGCAGCCGCATGGTCGGTCTGACCTCGTTCGGCGAAGCGGCATGGGCCATTGAGCAGGTCCTGAACCTGCGGCTGTCTGAAGGCACAGCAGGCGACGCGAATCTCTATGCGCTGCTGGAGACGGCGACCGAGTTCCTGGG
>JAEZHR010000075.1 GCA_023416415.1 Pseudomonadota bacterium | reverse complement strand
GATGATAGTGCTGCAACCAGTGTGAAAGTAGGTCATCGTCAGGCTTGTTATATGCAAAAGCCCCGGTTCGCGAGAATCGGGGCTTTTTGCTTTGCCGGTACGAACTCTCCCGCAGACCCGCCTGCCTTCGATCGGGACAACAAGAAAATGAACTCGGCTGCTTGATCCGACCGCAACGAAGAAATCGACGTGACTCTACTTCTGGACGCCCTCAATTCCGGGGGGATTACCAATTTGCGCAATCGTCAGCGGGTCGGGCTGGTTTCCACAATATTTCTCCAGGCATACCCGGAAGACGCTGGCGGGCCCCGCTACGGCCGCGAACAGCGTCATGCAGGAACGAAACTTGGCATCGTCCGGATCGCCAAAGATTTCATTGAGGCTCTTGCCCTCGATCGCCAAAACCAGTTGCGCGCATTGCTCCAGGCGCGGTCCCAATAACGGGTGGGTCAGATAGGCCGCTGCTTCATCCCGGGATGAGATGGCGTAGTGCCGAGCCATCTCGCTGCGGCCTAGCCCCTTGATCTGCGGGAAGACGAACCACATCCAGTGGCTCCGCTTTCGCCCGTCCCGCAACTCTTCGACAACCTGATCGAAGACAGCTTGCTGTGCCTGGACGAAACGTTCCAGATGGTAGGGATCACGCATTTGAACTCCACGAGGCGCCGTGCCGGATCAGGATGATCGTGCTGCCGATTCGCGAGCGCAAATCGTGCCCGCTGCTCCGAATGCGCCGCAGCACCGATGCGGACAAGAACGGAACATGCGCTCCGCTACTCAATCCTTACTGAAGAACTCGGTTGCTGTTTCATTCTCCTCCGGAAAATTTGATGAACGAGAACTTGAAAAGCGTCCTCCGCTACCTGCATGAGAACGACCTCAAGCTGGTCACTGCAGAATCCTGCACCGCTGGCCTCGTTGCATCGACGCTGGCGGAAGCACCGGGTTCGGCCAGCTGGCTGGAATGTGCGTTTGTCACGTACTCGCCGCAGGCGAAGATCAGTTGTCTGGGCGTGCGGCAGGAAACGATAGACCACTACAGCCTGACCAGCGAGGAAGTGGCCCGCGAGATGGCG
This sequence comes from Pseudomonadota bacterium, assembly GCA_023416415.1. GTDB lineage: Bacteria > Pseudomonadota > Gammaproteobacteria > Burkholderiales > Burkholderiaceae_D > Noviherbaspirillum. Next base: position 2,174 of record JAEZHR010000075.1, on the reverse strand, counting down.
GAAGGCGCGCTGCGCGCCAGCCGCGCAAACGTGGCACTGGCCAATACCGGCCTCGCCGGCCCAGGCGGCGCCGGTTCGATTCCATCCGGCACGGTCTGCTTCGCGTGGTCCTTCCAGGTAGGCGACGACACGGTCACCTTTACGGAAACACGCAAGTTCGAAGGGGAGCGCAACGAGGTGCGCCAGCGCGCGTCCGACTATGCGATCGGCCGCATCTGGCACTACCACGGCAAGTTCATCACGGACAAACGTCCTGCTTGATGCATCGGGTAAGCTACCTTGCGCTGCTGCATGGTGCACGGCGCCATGATCAGCGCGCTTCGCAACTGACAGGCAATGCGGAGTTGCGCGCGTCGAGTGCAAGGCAAGCGGCGGGATCTATCAGATGCGGCTGCGCTGATGTCCGTGAGATACCAGCTGACTGACTTCAGCTTCTCGTCGTGACACCAGCTACAGTTCACTCGCAGCGGTAGTCCAGTCCCGCTGATTGACGGGCCGATGCGGCGTTGGTGCCTGCAGCGCGCCCTGCGTCAAGATTGTGCGTGAACTCTCGACGATAGCCGTGAGCCGATCCTCCGCCTCGCTGGCCAGCACGGGGCAGCGCAATTTGAGCGACGCGCCAAAACTCACCGCCCCACCTTCAACACTCCCCGCATAAACCCCAAAAACCCCGGATGACTCGCATAAGCAATATTCACCCGCATCGCCGGCGTCCCTGACTTCCGATCCGGATAAAACACCCGTCCCGGCGCCAGAAAAATCCCCTCCGCCGCCGCCTGCCGCGCCAGCGCAATCTCGTCCATCCCCGCCGGCAGCCGACACCACAGGTAATAGGCGCCGCCATGCGGCGCGAACACATCCAGCCCCAGCGCTTCGAGATCCCGCAGCGCCGGTCCCTTTACCTGTTCGAGCTTGGTTCGCAGACGAGCGATGTGCTTGCGGTACTGGCCGGTTTCGATCAGGTCGTAGACCACGCGTTCGGCGAACTCGGAGGTCGCCACCAGCGTGACCATCTTCAGGTCGCACAGGGCGTGGATCATCTTCGGCGAGGCGGCGATGTAGCCGACGCGCAGCGCGGCCGAGAGAGTCTTGGAGAAGCTGCTGACGTAGATGACGCGCTCCAGCTGATCGAGCGCGGCCAGGCGCGGGGCGCTACTGGGCATGAGGTCCGCGAAGGGGTCGTCTTCGATGACCAGGAAGTCGTGCTGCGTGGCCAGTTGCAGCAGACGGTGCGACTTGGGCAGGGAGATCGAGCCGCCGGTGGGATTGTGGCCGAGCGCTTGCGTGAAGAAGGCCTTGGGGCGGTGCGCGGCAGCGAGTTCTGCCAGCGCTTCCATGTCCGGTCCGTCGGACAGGCGCGGCACGCCGATCATTTTCACTTTGGCCAGTTTGAGCTTGCCGTAGAGCGGGTAGTAGCCGGGCGAGTCGACCAGCACCACGTCGCCCGGCTGCAGCAGGTGGCGCACGATCAGATCGAGCGCGTGGTTGGCCCCTTGGGTCAGCAGGACGTTCGCGCTGTCGACCTGGATGGCGCGTTCGTTGAGGATGCGCGCGATGGTCTCGCGCAGCGGCAGGTAGCCGAGCGGCAGGCCATAGCCGTGCTTGAGGTTGAGCAGCGAGGTCGTGCGCGAGCCGCGCAGGTGGCGGCCGAGTTCGGATTCTTCCATCCACGACGCGGGCGGGCGGCCGTCGCCAACGCGCACTTCGTAATGCTGTTCGAGTTGTTCGCGCAGCAGCGACACCACGTCCACCGCTTCGACGATGTGCGGGGCCGGCGCGCCTTTGGGCACCTGCACGAACTGGCGCACGTAGTAGCCGGAGCCGGGCCTTGCTTCGACGTAGCCGCGCGCGATCAGGCGGTTGTAGGCTTCGATGACGGTATTGCGCGACACGCCTTCCTTCTCGGCGCAGGCGCGGATCGAGCGCAGGCGCGCGCCGGCCGGCAACAGGCCGCGTTCGATCGCCTGGACCATGCGGGCCGTCAGGGCTTCGGTCTTGGTTTCGACCGGCTCGGGCAGGGGCTGGGGCATATCAATTCTTCAATCGTTCCCGTCGGGCAATGGTAACAGTTCTTTCAACTGTCACCTAACTGTACCTGTCCTATTTGCTGCAAGTGGCTACACTCCTTCTGTGCCGAATCGGTAGCAGTTCGCAAATGACGCGCCCGGCATGTG
>JAEZHR010000063.1 GCA_023416415.1 Pseudomonadota bacterium | reverse complement strand
ATATATTGTGGTCGTCATCGCGATCGAAACTAATTCTAGTGCCGAGACCCTGGAGGCGCAATATGTTTTTCTTCGAACGAGTTGAATATTCAGGCCTGAAACACCTTGACTTTCCGCGCAGATCAGCAGGGGAAGCGGAGCGTGGCCGGCGATTGCAGCGCAGCATCCTGTTGAATCAATGACTTGCGATAACGAGCCCAGTCGAAGTACGGCCCGGGGTCGGTCTTGCGGCCCGGTGCGATGTGCTCGTGTCCGGCTACCGCCGCGAGTGGATGGCGGGCGCGCAACGCGGCGGTCAGTTCGGCCAGCACCGCATACTGCGCCGCTTCGAACGCCTGATCGTCGCAGCCTTCGAGTTCGACGCCGATCGAAAAATCGTTGCAGCGCGTGCGTTCTTCAAAACAGGAGACGCCTGCATGCCAGGCGCGGGCAGTGGTAGGCACAAACTGCATCAGGCGACCATCTCGCCTGATGAGGAAATGGGCGGAAACTTGCAATGCGCGCAGGCGATCGAAGTAAGGGTGCCTGTCGCAGTCCAGCGTATTTGTAAACAGTCCTTCGATGTATGGTCCCCCGAATTCGCCCGGGGGCAGGCTGATGTTGTGAACGACGAGCAGGTCGATCGCAACGCCTTCAGGACGTGCGTCGAAGTTGGGCGAGGGAATGTGCTGCGCGCCGTGGCACCAGCCCTCGGCGTCGATGCGAAAGAGACTCATGCGTCCGGTTCCTGGATGTCCAGGCGCTGCATGCGATAGCGCAACTGGCGAAAGCTGATGCCGAGCAGGTCGGCAGCCTGAGTCCGGTTGAAGCGGGTGCGCGCTAGTGCACGCAAGATTACCTCACGCTCGACCTGATCGAGATAGGCAGGCAGCGACGCGGGCAGCGGCGGATCGTCCGCCACAATGGCAGGCGCCGCTGTTTCCTCGGCAGACATCGACTCCGGCGGGTCCGTTGCCGGAACCGCCGCCGAAATCGTCGTCTTGACTTCAATTTCGGGCAAGGATGCCACCATTTCCGCAAGTGCGGCCTGCGGCAACCGGCTGCCCGACTTGAGAGCGAGGTCGCCGACTTCGATCACTCCCCTATTGGCAAACGCGAGCGCACGCTCCAGGATGTTTTCCAGCTCGCGCACATTGCCGGGGAAGGCGTAGCCACGCAAGGCCTTCAATGCCTCCGGCGAAAGGCGCGCCGGCGCCTCGCTTGCGCTCAAGCGGGCAAGGATGGTCTCGGCAAGCATGGCGATGTCGTCCAGACGCGCACGCAACGGTGGCAACTGGAGTTCGATCACGTTCAGGCGGTAATACAGGTCCTGGCGGAAACGCCCCTCTTCCACGCAACGGGCAAGATCCTGATGGGTGGCGCTGATCAGCCGCACATCGACCGGTTCTTCCACCGTTGCACCAAGCTTGCGTACGCGCCTCTCCTGAATCGCACGCAGCAGCTTGACCTGCATCGCCAGCGGCAGGTCGGCCACTTCATCGAGCATGAGCGTGCCACCGTTGGCGGCCTGGAAGAAGCCGTCACGATCGTCATTGGCTCCGGTGAATGCGCCCTTGCGATAGCCGAAGAACTCGGCCTCCATCAATGCTTCCGGAATCGCACCGCAATTGACCGCGATGAAAGGCTTGTCGGCCCGCGCGCCGCAGGCATGGATTGCACGCGCGGCGAGCTCCTTGCCGCTGCCGGATTCGCCGAAGATGGCGACCGGGGCCATGCTGCGCGCCAGGCGCCGGATCTGCGCACGCAAGTCATTCATGAGGGCAGATGCGCCGATCAGCCGCTCGACCTCGACCGGATCGGCCGGACGTACGGGCGACGTCAAGTCCACACGCAGGGCAGACTGCACCATCAGGCGCAGCTCGTCCAGCCGCAACGGCTTGGACAGATAATCAAATGCACCCGCCTTCAACGCAGCCACGGCATTCTCGGCACTGCCATAGGCAGTAATCACCGCAATCGGCACATTCTTTGGGCCGTGGGCAACTTCGCGCACCAGGTCGATGCCTTCACCATCGGGCAGGCGCATGTCGGTCAGGATCAGCGCGTAGTCGCGCTCGACCAGCGCGTCGCGTGCCTGCTCAAGGGTGGCCGCGCAATCGACGTCCAGCCCCATTTTGAGCAGGGTCAGTTCCAGCAATTCACGCAGGTCGGCTTCATCGTCGATGACCAGGATGCGAGGCGAAGTCATGGCAAGGTGGGGATGGGGTCGGGATCAGGCATGGTCGAGCGGCATCGTGATGATGAAGCGCCCGCTGGGCGCTTTCCGGCCCGGATCGGTACGAAACTCATAGTCAAGCATGGCGCTGTTATTCAAGCACAGTTCGCGCGCAAGGTAGAGGCCGAGGCCGGTTCCCTTGCTGGAGGTGGTATAGAAGGGCTCGAACAAATGGGCACGCACTTCCTCGGTGATCGGCATGCCGTCGTCCTGAACATGCAGTTCGAGGCGGCCGCGCCGCGCGGGACGGACATGAACGCGGATGCTGCCTTCGGCACCGCTCGCGTAGCGCAAGGCGTTCGAGAACAGGTTGACCAGCACTTCGCGCAGATGCAGCGGGTCGAAACGCACGCGATGGTCGGCCATCGCGGAAATTGCGATCGGATTGCGCACCAGCGCATGGGACTGCGTGAACTCGGCAACGAGTTCGGTCAGGAAGGGACGCAGCACAAGCGGCTTGTCTTGCGGCTGCGCCTTGCGCGAAAGCTTGAGGATATCTTCGACCATGCGGTCCAGGCGCAATACGTTGTCACCGAGGATACCGAGCAGACGCAACTGAACCGGGTCCTGCACGTCCTCGCGCAACAGCGACGCGGCGTGGGAAATCGCGGACAGCGGATTGCGTACTTCGTGAGCGATGCTCGCCGTCAGCCGCCCCATCGAAGCCAGCTTGAGCTGCTGTGCCTGCTCCTCGATTTCGCTCACGTCGCGCATGAAGATCACTGTGCGCTCTTTGCCCGGGATTGACGTTTCCACGCTGGCAAAACTCAGCTTCACGCGCGACACCGGGGTCGACTCGGGGCCGTCGGTCTTGATCGTCACGTACGCCCCTTCCATGGCAGTCACGCCCGCCTTCCAGTTGCGAAAGACGTTGGCGATCGGCACCAGCGCCGGATCGTCATCCAGCCGGACCCCGACCAGATCCTTCACGCGCACGCCGAGCATGCAGGCGCCGGCAAAATTACCGGCGTGCACGGTGGTGTCGGGCCCGACCACCAGTACGCCGTCACTCATGTCGGCCACCACGACGCGGTTGATCGCCTCCTGCAGGCGCAAGTCGCGCCCGCGCTTCTGCGCCAGGGCTTCCTGCTTGATCAGGCGCGCGGCAAGCCGGTTGATCGTATAGACGACGATGAAAAATGCGCCGCCGTACAGTCCGGCATGGGAAGTCGACGCCGCCGATGCCGAAAGCAGGACCTGGTAGCCGCTTTCTCCCAGCAGGATCAGGGTGACCACAGCAGCTGCAAACAGGGCCAGGACCAGCGGCGCGAGGATGGCGCATCCGGCCAGCGGGAAAAGGTAAAGAATGGCAAGACTGCTGCCGGTGCCGCCGGCAGCGATGTAGAGTTTGGTGATGACCAGGATGTCCACGCTCGTCTGCGCCATCAGTTGCAGCATGAACCTGCGGCGCAGATAGATCGAAAGCAACGCGAACACCACCGCCAGCCCGACATAGGCGGCACTCGAGTAGGGCGTTATCAGCCCGTCCAATGCACGCGCCTCCCGGCTGGGGCTGTAATGCAGATACACTAGCAACAGCGAGGCGATGAGGATTCGGGTCAGACAGAAGGTCTGGAGCGAGCGCCAGAACGTGACGCGCACGCCACCGGGAAAGGCGGAGTCGGCGTATGCCGCAAAGGGATTGCGAAACGCGAAACGGCCCGGCCGGGACGCGGCGACGCTACGCCCTGTCACTGCCACTGCCGTCGAGGCGACGATGAGTGTCGCTGCAATAGAGCTTGCCGTCCTCTCCGGCAAGCGCCTCGGATTGCGGCAGATGAACGCCGCAATGGGCGCAAGGCACCATCGGCTCCGCCTCAACTTGCGGGCGCGCCTGTTTGCGCGTCCCGCCGACAGCGCGCCGCGTGTGCAGAACGAAGAGAACGACGGCGCCGATGATCAGCGCCCAAAGAAGGAACTTCACATTCCCCCCCGCTGCAGCACGACTTCCAGCACGAAGCGGGTGCCTACATAGGCGAGCAGCAAGGTTGCAAAGCCGGTCAGCGTGAAACGCAAGGCAGTCTTGCCGCGCCAGCCGCGCCAGGTCCGGCCGAGCAGAAGGATGCCGAACAGCAGCCAGGACAGCATCGTGAATGCGGTCTTGTGATCGAGGCGGAACGGAGCCCCGAAGACCTGTTCGGAAAACAGCACCCCGGACACCACGGTCAAGGTCAGCAGGAGAAAACCGAAACCGATCAGGCGAAACAGCAGCCTCTCCATCGTCAACAGGGCCGGCAAGCGGTCAATGGTCAGTGCCAGCCAGTTACGCCGCGCCGCAGCGGGCGGCGTGTGCAGGCGCGATTCCTGAAACGCCATCAGGACAGCATGAAAGGCAGCAATCGTCAGCGTGCTGTAGGCCAGCACCGCGATGAGCACATGCCAGGAAAACCAGACTGAACGACCTTCGAGGGGCACCCGGGCACCGGGAAACAGCAAGGGCAGCAGTACGGCGATTGCCGCGCACGGCAAGACCAGCACACGCAGCCCGTCGAGCGAGAGATTGCGGTTTTCCAGCCAGTAGGCAGCCACCGAAATCCAGAGGGTTGCGGAGAGCATCACCGCGAAACCGAGACGCAGGGAGTCGGGCCCGAGCATATCCTCGCCCAGTGCGCCGCCGTGCAGCAGCCATCCGGCGACGGTCAGTGCCGCAATCGCCGGGCCGTAGCGTGAAGGCAGGCCCGCACCGACGGCGTACAGCAGCGCGGCCAGGACGGATAGAACGGTATGCATCGTCGCGAGGGTTGAAGGCAGGTGTCGAGTGTACACCAAGTGCATTGTCGCAACGCCACCCTTGGTCGGACCAAGGCAGACATCAGTCCAGAGCTCGGCCGGTTCCCAACTGGTATTTTTTCAGCTTGTCGTACAGGGTCTTCTTCGGCACGCCCAACGCGTCAGACGCTGCAGCGACGCTGCCTCCATACGCATTGAGCGCCTCGGCAATCAGACTGCGCTCGTAGGCATCGACGCGCTGGGGCAGCGTCTGTCCGCCGCCCTGCTCTTGCGCTGCGCCGGCGTCCGCAACGCCGAGCACGAGGCGATCTGCGAAATTGCGCAGTTCACGCACGTTGCCGGGCCAGTCACGCGCTTGCCACTGTGCCATCTGCAGCGCGCTCCATTGCGGCAAGGGACGCTGGTAGCGGATCGCGGCGCCCTGCACGAAATGCCCAAGCAGCAATGGAATGTCCTCGCGCCTGTCCGCCAGGCGCGGCAGATCGATGCTGACCACGCCGATGCGGTAATACAAATCTTCACGAAATCTGCCTTCCGCGCTCAGCTTGAGCAGGTCGGCCTTGCTGGCCGCAATCACCCTGCAATCGACCGCGATCGAATCATTGCTGCCCAGCCGCTCGATCCGGCGCTCCTGCAGCACGCGCAACAACTTGATCTGCAGAATCAGCGGCATGGTTTCGATTTCGTCAAGGAACACAGTGCCGCCATTGGCGTATTCAAGCTTGCCGATACGACGCTTTTGAGCGCTGGTAAATGCGCCGGCCTCATGCCCGAAGATTTCGCTCTCGAATACCGACTCCGGCAATGCCCCGCAGTTGATGGCGACAAAGGGTCCCTTGCGACCGCTGGCCGCATGCAGCTGGCGTGCCACCACTTCCTTTCCGGTGCCTGTTTCGCCATTGATCAGCACGTCGGCACCGGTCGGGCCGATGCTGCGAATGAGGGTACGCACGCGTTCGATCCCCGGCGATTGGCCGATCAGGCTCGGCATGTCCGCATGCGCGCTCCAGGCCGCTTTCAGACGTCGGTTCTCCAGCACCAGCCGGCGCTTCTCCAGTGCGCGCCGTACCGTTTCGAGCAGACGTTCGGCGCCGAACGGCTTTTCGATGAAATCGTAGGCACCGGCACGCATGGCCTCGACTGCCATGCTGACATCTCCATGACCGGTGACAACGATCACCGGCAGATCAGGATCAAGCGCAGCCACCTCCGAGAGCAGATCCAGCCCGGATCGACCGGGCAGGCGCACGTCGGTGACCACCACGCCGCCGAAATCCGGCGTCAGCCAGCTTTGAGCCTGCTCGGCACTCGCGCAGGCATGGACAGTGATGCCGTCCAGTTCCAGGGTCTGTGCGGTAGCGCGTCGCACCGCATCTTCGTCTTCGACCAGGATGGCCTCCAGGCGGCCTTCAGGCATTGACACTGCGCTCTCCTTCCTGATTTTCGGGCACCACGCTTTCCTGAAGCGGCAGGCGCAATACGAACTCGGCGCCGCCCCCGGCATGATTGCTGGCGCTTAACTGCCCATTCATGGCTTGCACGATGGACGATGAAATGGCCAGGCCCAGACCAAGCCCCTTGCCCGACGGCTTGGTCGTGAAGAACGGCTCGAACAGATGCTGCCTGACCTCTTCCGTGATGCCGGACCCGCTGTCGCGAATCGATACCACGGCATGCGTGCTCTCGCGCCGGGCCACCAGCGTGACCGTGCGCTGCGGTGCGGCTTCCACCGCATCGAGAGCATTGCGCAACAGGTTGATCAAGACTTGTTCGGCACGCACCGCATCCCCCACCACCGGCAACGCCTGAGGCACATCGAGTGCAAGACTGACGCCATGCCGACGGAACTCGCCTTCGAGCAGAACAGACGAGGCATGAATGGTCTGGGCAAGGTCGATGGCAGCGACCGCGTCATGACTTTTGCGCGCAAACCCCTTGAGCTGACCGATGATCGACCCCATGCGCGCGGACGCCGCGCTGATCTGGGCCAGGTTCTCGCTGGCCGCTTCGATCCGCCCGCGTCCGAGCAGGGTGACGGCGTTGTCGGCAAAGGCGCGAATGGCTGCCAGCGGCTGATTCAGCTCGTGAGTCACTCCGGCGGCCATCTGGCCCAGCATGGCAAGCTTGCCGGCCTGCACCAGCTCGTTCTGCGTGGTGCGCAGGATCTGTTCGGTTTCCTGCAGTTTCGCGTAGCGCGCTTCGAGATTCCGGTTCGCCTCCAGCAATTCCCCGGTACGCTGGGCAATCTTGCGATCCAGTTCCTCTGCTGCCTGCTGCAATGCACGCCGTGACGCGCGTCCCTCCTCCAAACGGCGCGCGCGCTGGTGATAGGCCCACCACGACAGCGCCGCGAGCGTCAGCAGCAAGGCCGCGCCAAGCGCTGCGTAACCGGCTCCTCTCACGATGCGAGCGTGCGAAGGAAACAGCATCAATTGCCAATCGAGCCGGCCGACACGTTGCGAAACTTGCTCGCCGAAACCCTGCCGCTCCGGCCGCGGCAAGGCGGCGATCGGCTCGATCGGCTTGCCCTCGTACTGCAGCGTGGCGACCATGTGCGCACGCTCGTCCGGACCGATCGTGCGCAGACTGCGATAAAGCCACTGCGGCCGGTTGCTCAGGAAAACGACGCCGCTGCCATCCGCGAGTGCGATCGGATCATCGCTGCTATGCCAGCTCTGTTCGAAATCGGACAGGCTGATGCGCGCCACGAGTACACCTATCGGCTGGGCTCCGGGCAGCGGAACGCCGGTGGCGTAGACCGGACGGGCGATGAAGTAGGCGGGCTGGCTGGTCACGTTGCCAATGCCGAAGAAGTGGCCGGCAGAACCGGCCAGCGCCTCGCGAAAATAGGGCCGGAACGCGAAGTTGCGGCCGACAAAGCTGGTCGGGGTGTCCCAATTGCTGGAAACCAGCGTATTGCCGTCCCTGTCCATCAGATATAGCGCACTGACCCTGGACTGATGCGCAATCGCTTTCAGCGTCTCGTTCAATGCGTGCCGCAGAGCCTCGTCACCAGGAGCATGGAGCATGCGCGCAAGATCGGGGTGAAAGGCCAGCGCAGCGGGCAGACTTTCGAAGCGCTCGAGCAGCGACTCAAGATCCAGCGCGATGATCTGCAACTGACGCGCTGCCGCCGCATGCACCTCCTTGCGCATCCGGTGTTCTGCCACGGTATAGACGGCCGCCACAAGCGCCAGCGCGCAGGCAAGCATGGCCGACCAGAGTCCCATGCGCTGGCCAATTCTCATCGACTGGTCCTGTTCGTCATTCGCATCGTGCCGGGGCGTGAAGTGTGGCAAACGTGCAATATTACCCTTTGCGTCAATCGCCTAGCGGACGAACCGGCCGTCGCGACCGATCATGGTCAACTCGACGAACTCGCTGCCGGTGCGGTCATCCGGCCCATAGTCGACCATCAGTCCGCCCAGGTCATGCTTGCGGATCGATTCGAGCGCGCGTATGAAACCCTCACGTGTGAGGGCGCGGCCGCTGCGCCGCAGCCCCTCTACCAGCAGTTTGGCCGCGACGAAGCCTTCCATTGCGGCATAGGACACCGTTGCCCCTGTCACGCTGGCCGCCGCCTTGAACTCCTGCCCCAATCGCGTGGTGATCAGGTGCGGGGCCGGCGTCACTTGCGAGACGATCACGCCATAGCCGTCCCGCCCCATGCTCTCGACGAAGGCGGTGGACGAATTGTTCGACAGCGTCATGATCTGCATCTGATTGCCGGCTGCACGGATGCCCTTGATCAAGGCCTTGGTCGTAGTCGCTGAGCCGACGATGATCAGTGCGTGCGGATCGGCCTTGAGAATTTCACTGATCGTGCCCGGAATATCCGGATCGACCCGTGCGAAGCGGATTTCGGCGATGCCTTCCCGCAGGTGCGCCTGCATGCCGCGCCGAAAGCCTTCCAGGCTGTCCCGCCCGAAGGAATCGTCGACATGCGCAATTCCGATCCGATTGATGCCAACGGTCGTGAAATGCTCGATCGCCTTGAGCACTTCATCCTGATACTTGGCGCGCACGTTGAACAGCAGGCGCTGCGGCGGATCATGGAAGATCGCGGCACCGGTGCTGGGTGCCACCAGCGGTACTGCGCCGGCCTTCAGGATCGGCAGGATAGCCTCGGTATGCGGCGTGGCCCGGTTGAGGAACATGGCAAACACGCCCTCCTTGTTGACGAGAATGTCCGTGTTTTTCGCCGCAAGAGCGGGATCGAATCGATCATCGAGCGTGATGAGCTCGATGCGGCGACCATGCACGCCTCCGGTCCGGTTCACCTGCTCAATATAGGCGCGTGCGCCCTCATTGAGTTCCTTCACCGAGCCTGCTACCTGGCCGGTGATGGACACGGTCTGTCCGATCAGAATGCGGTCGTCCGAAATGCCAGATTCTGCGCCGGCCTGCACCGCCGTTGCCAGCAGCAGAGACGCAAGGGATGCCGTCACGAAGCGTGCCATGCTTTCTCCTCCTTGTTGTAGCGGTCAGGGCCGCGCTTTTTTCACTTGGCATGCAGGCTCCATGCCAAGCCTCCATGCGCACACAAGTCATTGATTAAATTGGAAAACTCGGCCGTCTCGAAAGGGTGGCGCGTCGGGGAATCCGCACCGGATGCCGATTTGAAATGCGAAAT
>JAEZHR010000060.1 GCA_023416415.1 Pseudomonadota bacterium | reverse complement strand
GGCTGGTGGCGGCCGTGCTGCTTGCCGTTTCGGTCAGCGCGATCCTGCGCCTGGTGCGGCGCGCGGGCGAAGCCCCGGCGGACATGGCAGGTGCGGCATGACTGCGTCGCTGGAGGCCGTCCTGCATCAGGCGAAGGTCGAAGGTCTGCTGCCGGCGGATGCCGTGCTCCCGGAAGTCTCTGTGCGTCCGTGGCCGGTCGTGTTGCTGACCGGGCTGGGTGCCTGGCTGGCCGCCGGCCCCTTGCTGCTGGTCGCCGCATTCCTGCTGAACGACCTGGTGCCAGCCGACATCGGTCCCTTCCTCGTTGGCGTGCTCGAGCTGGTCGCCGCGGTTGTGGTGCTGCGCGCACGTAACGTGTCGCTGTTCGTGGAGCAAATGGCGGTGCCGGTGCTCATCGTCGGTGCGGGATGCCTGGCGTTCGCCCTGATTCGCGACATGCCCGACGGCGGGGCGGCAGGCGGACTGGCCCTGCTTGAGTTCGGACTTGCCTGCCTGCTGCCGCGGGCCTGGCTGCGCGGCCTGCTCGGCGCGGCCGCAGCCGTTCTGGCGATGCTTGCCGTCACGCCGGCCCACTTCGTGCTGCTGCTCTTCGGCGCCGTTCCCTGGCTCGGGGTGCATGGCCTTCTGATTGTCTGGCTGGGGGCGTTGCGGCTGCAGCACACCGCCCTCGAGGGACGGGGATGCGCCATGCAGGCCGCTCTGGAGCCGATCATGGCCGGATGGTTGCTGGCCTTGCTGGCCATGCTGGCCGTGCAGTCGGGCACGGGCTTTCTCGTTGGCGGCATTGCTGGCGTGGAGCTGGCCGGAGTGCTCGGGCGGGGCGCGCCGATGTCCGAAACCGGGCTGGCAGTCTGGGGGATGTCCGTAGCGTCGGCGGGCTTCGTGCTGGCGGCCACCGTTGTCGCCGCGCGCGCCTGGCCGACATTGCGCCAGCCCTTGCCGTTTGTCGCCATGCTCGCGGCAACAGGTCTTGCATGCTTGCTGCCCGCTCTCGGTGCGGCCTGTCTCGTGCTGGCGCTGACGCTCACCACCGGCCGCCGTCTGCAAGCAGGAGCAGCCGCGCTTGCCATCGCATGGATCATTGGCAGCTTCTACTACCAGCTTGAGTGGACGCTCGCCTTCAAGGCGCTGGTGCTGGTCGTTCTGGCCAGCCTGTTCGCCCTGATGGCCTGGCGCATGCGCGCAGCGACGTCGATGGGCGCGGCATTGGGAGCGCTGTCACGTCGAGCGATGGTGCTGCCGGCTTGCGCAGCCATCGCTGCTATTGCAATCGTCAATGTCGGGATCTGGCGCAACGAGGCACTGATTGCCAACGGAAGCGCGGTGTTCGTCGAGCTGACGCCGGTCGATCCGCGTTCATTGATGCAGGGCGATTTCATGCGTCTTGCGTTCCGCATGCCGGAGGATGTGCAGCGTGCGCTGCACGAGCGTCCGCTGCGAGGGCGTCCGCTGGTCGTGGCCAGACGCGATGCGCACGGCGTTGCTCAAATCGTCCGGCTGCATCGTGAAGGCCAGGCGCTGGCGCAGGATGAACTGCGCATCGAGTTGACCCCGAGAAATGGTCGTTGGGTACTGGTCACCGATGCCTGGTTCTTTGCCGAAGGCGAGGGCGCGCGCTGGGAAGCGGCGCGATACGGGGAGTTTCGCGTCAACGAGAAAGGGCGCGCCCTGCTGACTGGGATGGCGGACGAGAACTTGCAGCCAATCAGGCCGTAAGCGCTACAGCACCACCTTCACCATCGGATGCGAACTCAGTTCGCGGTAAAGATTGTCGAGCTGCTCGCGACTGGTTGCGCGCACGGTCGCGGTCAGGGAGAGGTAGGTGCCCTTGCTGGAAGGACGCATTTCCATGCGTCCAGCGTGGAAGGTCGGGTCGTGTCGTGTGACGACATCGACAATGGTCTGGGCAAAATCGTCCCGCATGACGCCCATGATCTTGATCGGGAAATCGCTCGGGTATTCGATGAGGCTGTCGCGTTGGTCTGTCATGATGTCAAGGCTGTTCAGGGGATGAGGGCGCGATAGGCCTGGTGCAGGCGGTGACAGACGGGGCCGGGCCGGCCATCGCCAACGGCGTGGCCGTCGATCGTGCTGACCGCAAGCACTTCCTTGGAAGCCGACGAGAGCAGCACTTCGTCCGCGCCCATCACTTCCTCACGTGTGATGCGCTTCGCCTCGAATGGAATGCCGGTGGCCGCGCACAGTTCCTCGATCAGGCCGTAGCGGATGCCTTCGAGGATCAGATGATCCTTCGGCGGCGCCAGCAGCTTGCCGTCCTTCACGATCCACACATTGGCCGCGGCCCCCTCGGTGAGATGGCCATCGCGGAACTGGATCACCTCGACCGCGCCTTCCTCGGCGGCATGCTGGGCAGCAAGCACATTGCCCAGCAGCGAAATCGACTTGATGTGGCAGTTCAGCCAGCGCCGGTCTTCCTGCGTGACGCAGGGCACGCCCTGCGCGCGTTGTTCGGCCGTCGGCTGCACCAGCGGGCCGGTCATGATGAATACAGTGGGTTGCACGTCCTTCGGAAAGGCATGCGCACGCCTGGCCACGCCGCGCGTGACCTGCATGTAGACCAGTTGGTTGTCCTCGGGAAAAGCCTGCGCGACCTTGTCGATCAGCGCCATCCATTCCTCTTCCGTATGCGGATTCGGAATGCGGATCTCATCAAGGCTGCGAAACAGGCGCGTCATGTGCTGCTTCGCGCGGAATGGCTGGCGCCTGTACAGGGGAATGACTTCATAGACCCCGTCGCCGAAGATGAAGCCGCGGTCGAGAACAGGGATTCTTGCTTCGGAAAGCGGGGTGAGTTCGCCGTTCAGATAAACGAGCTGGTCGTGCATGGATTGCCTTTGCCGGGGGCTTAAAAGCCCATTTCTTTCTGCAGGGCGCCAATTGTACGTCTTGTAATCTCGCCGATCAGGGAGGCGGAGGTGCCGTCGAGATGAGCGACGCCGCGCGATTCGAACCGCGGCGCCGCCGCGATGTCGCACGCTTCCAGGTGAACGCGGAAGATCGCTTCGTTCGGCACCAGCACGCCGTTGCGGTCCTGCTGTACGGCAATCGTTCCGCCGTACCGGGATGTGACATACCAGGTCTCCAGCGCGGGCAGGTTCATCGTGTCGATCAGGCCGACGCGGCACTGCACTGCAGGTCGCCCCGGCGCATCGGCGATGAAGCGCGCCTGCGCCTGCTGTTGCAGCCGGCGCAATTGCGCTTCGGTGACGAAGGCTTCGCCGCGGGCGCCGTTGAGACCGGTCAGGTGAATCAGTTTTTCATGGGCCGCGACCCAGGCGCCGGGACGCAGGCCGTCCGCGGTTTCGGCAATGCGCCCGGCAAACGGTGCGCGCAGCACAAGCTGCTCCATCTGCTCGCGCAGGCCGGCCACCGCAGCCGCCGCTTCCGCCCAGCGTGCCTTGAGCGCTACGTCTTCCTGCATCCATTGCCGGTCGAGCGGTTGCTGTGCGAGTTGCCAGGCCAGCAGGCGCGCGCGTTGTTCGGCTTGCTTGATCCGGTAAACCAGGTCCGGCGACTCCAGCCGCATGATTTCCTGTCCGGCCTCTACCCGG
>JAEZHR010000055.1 GCA_023416415.1 Pseudomonadota bacterium | reverse complement strand
CGCTTGGACAGCGAGTGCAGCAGGCGCGCAATGTGCGCATTGCCCATCACCAGGCGCGTGCCGCGCGGATAGCGCAAACGATCGCTCACGTGGCGCAGCAGGATGCCGGCGACGTGGCGCATGGCGGCGAAAGACTTGAACGGCGCGAGCAGATACCCGATGTCGATGCGATCGACCATCATGCCCTGCAGGACCGTGAACTCGGGGATCGGCGGGCGCACCAGCGAAAACAGGTCGCCGAGCAGGCGCCCGTCAAAGGGTTCCGGCTCCAGCGCGCGACCATTGATGCTCGCGCCGGGCAGGTCGGACATGTAGTCCGGGTGGCGCGGGACGGCGCGATACTTCACATCGGAGTTGGCTTCGATGTGACGCACTGCCTGCGGGCCGTTTTCAAGGAAGGCATGGCGCAGCGCAGCTGGTGTGCGGTCACCGATTGCGTGGTTCAGATAGCCTTCGGCCTGCTCCGGCGTGTCGCTGGCGTTGACGGTTGCGCCGTGATGGGTGCCTGGAACCCAGGTGGTGCCGCCGGACAGGGCGCTGCTTCCGCCGACATGGCTGGTACGTTCGACCAGCAGCACGCGCGCACCGTCGATGGCGGCGTACAGTGCCGCCGCCATGCCGGCATTGCCGGCGCCGATCACCACCACGTCGAAAGGGGCGGCGGCCAGGGATTGGAGGCTGGTCTTGCCTCCGACTCGAATCAATTGCATCTCACTCCTCCAGCAGAAAATCAACCATCAGGTCCCGCACCCGCGCGAACATCTCTGCGCCGGTCTGGGTCGTACATCCAAGTTCGCGTGCCTTTGCAATCAGCGGCGTGATTGCCGGTGCAGTGATCACGCAGGCCACGTGCATTGCGCTCGTCAGGCCGCTCGCATCGAGCGGCAGCGGATCGCCCTCCCGCATTCCAATGGGCGTGGCATTGATGACGATGTCGAAGCTGCGCGGGTCGGGCGATCCGGCCTGGACCCGTCCTTGATCCAGTTCCCGCAGGCGTTCAATGAGCGCGTCGCGGCGGCGGGCGTCCTCGTCATGAATGGCAAGAGTCTCCAGCCCGGTCTGCACCATTGCATGGGCAATGGCCGAACCGGCACCACCGGCGCCGATCAGCAGGGCGTGCCGGCCTTGCACCCGGGTTCCGCTTTCGCGCAAGGCGGCAACAAAGCCGAGTCCGTCGAGCGTGTCGCCATGCCATGTGCCGTCGGCGCTGCGGCGCATTACATTCGCCGTTTGCAGGAATGACGCACGCTCGGAAGCTGTTGTGCAGAGATCAAATGCGGCGAATTTGTGCGGCACGGTGACGATGATCCCGTCAACATTGCGCATCGTTGAGACGGCCTGAATCCAGGAAGAGAGGTCAGCCGGGGTAACATGCGCTGGCACTACGATCGCGTTGCGACCGCGCGCCTGGAACACCTGAGAGACATCCGAGGGCGACTTGACCTGAGCGATAGGGTCGCCGACAACGAAATGCACTCGGGTGGCGCCGTTGAGTTGTTGAAGCATGATTGGTCCTGCTTTCGGCGTGTCAGGGGGCTGCTGTCTGGAACAGTGGGGGCCAGGACTGCACGCCGTGTTGTCGTGTTGTTGGGTTGTCTTGTTGCACAAGGGTGAAGCATCCTACCGCAGAAGCTTCAATACTGGAATAGTGTTCAAGAATTGAATTTAGTTCTGATTTTAAAATCCATCTTTGCTATCATTTCTTCCTATGAACGGTGTACTCGAACGAACCCTGGGCATTCTCGAACTGCTGGCCCGGCACGGCGAAGGCGTGGAGCTGGCTGCCATCGCAGATCAGCTCAACATTCCGCGCAGCGCAGTCCATCGCCTGCTGGGCGATCTGATGCGCTGCGGTTATGTGCGTCAGACGCGCGACCACGGTGAGTACATGCTCACCACCAAGCTGATCGCGATGGGTCTGTCTTTCCTGAGCAATTCCGGGATCGTCGATATTTCCCAGCCGCTGCTGGATCGCCTGGCAGAGATTTCAGGCGAGCTGGTGCGCCTGTCGGTGGTCGATGGCAACCGATTGACTTGGGTGGCTCGTGCGCAGGGAGCGCGTCAGGGCCTGCGTTATGACCCCGACATGGGTGTCGACGCGCGCCTGTCCTGTTCATCTTCGGGCATCGCCTGGTTGGCAGCCCAAAGCGATGATCAGGCGCTGGCGCTGCTGGCGCAGCAGGGGCTGGGAACGCCGGAGCAATACGGGCCGGGTGCTCCGACCACGATGAAGGCTGTAATGGCCATGGTTGAGGAAACCCGCAAGCGCGGCTTTTCCATCACTGAAGAAACCTATACGGCAGGGCTCAATGCCATGGCAGCCGTCGTCCGTCACGGCAATCAGCCGCCGATCGGCGTCATTACCATCGCCGGCCCCTCGGTGCGCTTCACGCGCGAGCGCATGCTGGCATTGGGTGAGGATCTGCTTGTCCTCGCCGGGCAACTTGCCGCCGCCAGCGGCGCTTCGCCCTTTTTCAACAAGACCATGCCGCGCCCGGCTGAATCCGGTGCGGGTGGCGCAGAAGGGCGAAAGCCAATCTACGCACCCTAGTGGCTTACACCCATTACTTGATGTCGCAATCTGCAGCCCCACTTCACAACCCTCTCC
Source organism: Pseudomonadota bacterium (assembly GCA_023416415.1). GTDB lineage: Bacteria > Pseudomonadota > Gammaproteobacteria > Burkholderiales > Burkholderiaceae_D > Noviherbaspirillum. The sequence continues at coordinate 20,895 of JAEZHR010000055.1, read as the reverse complement.
CCGCGTACCAGACCTGTGACCTGCTCGTGATCGGGTCGGGTGCCGGGGGCTTGTCTGCCGCAGTCACCGCTGCCCATCTCGGATTGAAGGTGGTCGTCGTGGAAAAGGAGCCGCAATACGGCGGCACCACTGCGTGGTCGGGGGGGTGGATGTGGATCCCGCGCAACCCGCTGGCAATCAACGCGGGCATCCATGAAGACCTTTGCGAGCCGCTGAACTACCTGCGACATGAACTGGGTCCGCAATTCGATGAAGCGCGTGCACGGGCCTTCCTGGAGAACGGTCCGCGCATGGTCGAGTTCTTCCGCAGGCGCACCGCACTGCAATTCATCGATGGCAACGCGATCCCGGACTTCCATGACCACACCCCCAGCGCCGCCAGCGGCGGGCGCTCGGTATGCGCCGCGCCTTTTGACGCGCGCCGCCTGGGCAAGGAGCTGGCGCGGCTGAAGCCGCCGCTCGCCGAAACGACCTTGTGGGGAATGGGCATCGCGTCCGGTGCGGAACTGCGTCACTTCATCAACAGCAAGCGTTCGCTGGCATCGTTTTCCTACGTCACCAAACGCGTACTGGCGTACTGGCGCGATCTGCTGTTTTATGGCCGCGGCCAGCGCCTGGTCAACGGCAATGCACTGGCGGCAGCATTGGCGGCCTCGGCCTTCGAGGCGGGTGTGCGCATTTTGACCGAACATCCGGCGAAGGGTCTGGTAAGCGAGGGCGGTCGTGTCCGCGGCGCCATTGTCGGCTCGCCCGATGGCAACATCGAAATCCGTGCCATGCGCGGAGTCGTCCTCGCTAGCGGCGGTTTCCCGCACGATCCCGAACGCAAAAAGGACCTGCTGCCGCATGCGCCGACCGGCCACGAGCACTGGTCCGCCGCTGCGCGTGGCAATACCGGCGACGGCCTGCGCCTGGGCGAATCTGCCGGTGGCGTCGTCGTCCGCGGGCTGCCGCAGGCCGCCGCGCTTGCTCCTGTATCGCTGGTGCCGCGCGCCGATGGAGGCTTCACGCATTTTCCGCATCTGATCGAACGTGCCAAACCGGGCCTGATCGCGGTCACGTCCGATGGCCGGCGCTTCGTCAACGAAGCCGATTCCTACTACGACTTTACCCGTGCCCTGATAGACGCCACTCCGCGTGGACGCACGGTCGAGGGCTGGCTGATCTGCGACCATCCGTTCATTCGCCGCTACGGACTCGGCGCTGCCAAGCCCGCGCCCATGCCCCTGTCCGGCATGCTCTTCGACGGCTATCTCAAGCGCGGCGTCACACTGGACGAGCTCGCGCGTGAGTGTGGCATCCATGCCGAAGGGCTCGCGGCGACGGTTGCGCGCTACAACGCGCAGGCACGCGCCGGCAAGGACACCGATTTTGCCAAGGGCGAGACACCATACAACCGTGTTCAGGGCGATGCCGCCTGCAGTTTCCCCAACCCGTGCATGGCCCCGATCGAACGGGGGCCGTTCTATGCCGTGCGCGTGGTACCGGGAAGTCTTGGCACATTCGCCGGCCTGCGAACGGACGCCAGCGCCCGCGTGCTGGACGATTCCGGCCAGCCGATCCCCGGTCTGTACGCCGGCGGCAACGACATGACCAGTGTGATGGGCGGCTACTACCCCAGCGGCGGCATCACGCTCGGTCCGGCGATGACCTTCGGTTACCTCGCCGCCCACGATGCGGCCGGAGTTGCACCCGGCGCAGCGACTTCTGCTTCGCCCGCTCTGGCGCGGGCAGCATAAAGCCGGCGCGCGTCATGCGCGTCACCTCAGCTCTTTTCCGTTTCCATTCAAAAGGACCGCATTCATGTACTACGAACTCGCCACAATGACCCTGCCTTTCGGAACGACCGCCAAGGCGGCCGAAGGCGTGCAGGCCTTCACCAGTGCGCCGGACGCGAAGGGCGAACTGCTCGCCTGCTGGTACTCCGACATCGGCCAGCTCAACCAGTTGCTGGTGCTGCGTGGCTTCGCCGATCTGGAAACCCTGCAGGCGGAGCGCGAGCGGACCCAGATGAGCGCCGACCCCTTCGGTTGCGGCGCGCTGTTCCAGAGCCTTGAAATGCACAGCTACAAGGGCTTCCCGTGGATGAAGCCGGCGCGTCCGAGCGCCGAGACCGGTGTCACCGGGCCCGTCTACGAAATTCGCACGTACGGCATCAAGCCGGGCGGCGTGCAGCCGACGATCGACCTGTGGAAGGAATATCTCCCGCCGCGCGAACGTATTTCGCCCTGCGTGGTTGCCATGGTCGCGCTCGACGGTCCGCTGCGCTTTACCAACATCTGGGCTTACCCGACCATCGACGCACGCAGCAAGGCGCGCGCGGACGCCGTCGCCGAAGGCATCTGGCCGCCCAAGGGTGGGCCGGCGAACCTGACCACGGACATGGTCTCGACGATCGCCCTGCCGACATCCGTTTCACCAATGAAATGAGCACTGCCATGGCGCGCACCTATTCGCTGGCCTACCTCACCTCGCACACCTGCAGCGTTCCGCAGGCAATACGCCTGGCCGCCGAGCTCGGCTATGCCTGCGTGGGTCTGCGCCTGCTTCCGGTGAGTGCGGGCGGGGCTGTCCAGTCCCTGATCGGCCAGCCCGAGGTGCTGCGCGAGGCTCTGGCCGTGCAGCGTGATACCGGCGTCGGCGTATTCGATCTGGAGATCGTGCGGATCGGCGAAGATTTCGACGAGAAGACCTTTCTGCCGCTGTTCGAAATCGGTGCCGAGCTGAAGGCCAGGGCCGTGCTGGTTGCCGGTGACGATCCCGTGCATGCACGTCTGGCCCAAAGCTACGCCCGCCTGTGCGAAGCGATGCATCCGTTCGGACTGACTGCCGACCTCGAGTTCATGCCGTGGACTGCGGTGCCGGATGCGAAGACGGCCATGCGTGTGGTCGAGCGTGCCGGCCGTCCGGCCAATGCCGGCATCCTGGTCGATGCGCTGCACGCCGCACGTTCGTCCACCACGCTGGACGACATTCGAGCCATTCCGCGCACCTTGCTGCATTACGCGCAAGTCTGCGACGCGCCGGTTGCTTTGCCAGGTCATGCCTTCACGACCGATGAACTCATCCACACTGCCCGATGCGCGCGCTTGCTCCCGGGCGAGGGCGGCATCGATCTGAAGGGCCTGATCGCGGCGCTGCCGGAGGATCTGCCTCTGAGCGTGGAAGTCGTGCACCTGGAGCGCATGGCGAAGCTGAGCGCGCGCGACTGGGCGCGTGACGCCCTCATTGCAAGCCGCGCGACCCTGGAGCAAGAGTAAGGGTGGTGAGCGGTCCGGTGTACCAGACCGGACCGCTGCATTGCCGACGGACCCGTGTCGGTTCGGCCGTGGGCAGTGCCGAAGGCCGGAAGCCGCAACAGCCGCCACTTCGCGCACCCGCACGGGCGCTCTTATAATCGAGCGCCAAACGCAAGCCTTGCGTCAGGGGAATCATGGAACTCAGACAGTTGCGGTACTTCGTGCGGGTGGTGGAGCTGGGCAGCATGGGGCGTGCCGCTCTCGATCTCGGCGTCGTCACCTCTGCGCTCAGCCAGCAGATCAGCCGGCTCGAGTCCGAGTTGTCCACCCGTCTTCTGCAGCGCACGTCGGGCGGCGTGATCCCGACCGATGCCGGTCTGGCCTTCCTGCAGCAAGCCCAGCTGGCATTGCGTCATGCGGACGACGCCATGCGCGCCGCGCGCCTGGCGCGCCTGTCCGGGCACGTTACCGTCGGCATGTCGTCCAGCACCTGCACCACGCTGGGCATCCCCTTCATCACGGCCATGCGTGAACACTATCCGGACATTCGCCTGCGTCTGGTGGAAAGCCTGTCCGGCAACCTGGCTTCGATGCTGTCTTCGCGTCAGCTCGATCTGGCCGTGCTGTTCCAGTCCGATCGCATCCGGCGCTGGAGCGCCATTCCCCTGCTAGAAGAACGGCTGTTCCTGGTCGCGGCGAAAGGCATGCGCGGCCTGCCGGCGGGACGCAAGACCGCTCTGGCCAAGGTCGCCGGCCTGCCGCTGATCCTGCCCAGCCCTTCACATGCCCTGCGTTCGTCGCTCGAGGCAGCGGCGGCCCAGGCCGGCCTGAGCCTCAACGTGCACACGGAGATCGACGGCTTGCCGATGCTGATGGACGCGGTGCGCAGCGGACTTGGCGTCTCGATCCAGCCCGGCGCCGCATTGGCGCGGGTGGACGACGCCAGCCTGCGCATGATCGAGATCAGCGATGTCGCCGTGCACAGAACGAACTACCTGGTCAGCCTTTCGGACGACGAGCTTTCTCCGGCCGGCCTGGCTGCACGCACGGTGCTGCTGCGGGTGGCGCGCACGCTGGTCGAGCAGGGGCACTGGCCGGGCGCCAGCCTGTCCGTCTGATACCGGACTGCCTTCGGCTTGGAATCGGCCTGATTTTCCGGTTTCATCCTTGGCCTGATTCTAGGGCCGAGCCTTCCTCTTCACGATTCGTGAACACCGCTTAGCGGCAAGCGGCTGGCGCGCCCGCATGCGAATGCCTACCCTTGGAACGATCGAAGGGAGAAAACAGGCATGGTCGATGTTCTGGTAATCGGCGGCGGCAACGCCGCTCTTTGCGCTGCGCTGATGGCGCGCGAAGCGGGCGCTTCGGTGCTGCTGCTCGAATCTGCGCCGCGTGAGTGGCGCGGCGGAAATTCCGGGCACACACGCAACCTGCGCTGCATGCATGACGCCCCGCAGGATGTGCTGGTGGAGGCCTATCCGGAGGAAGAATACTGGCAGGACCTGCTGAAGGTCACCGGTGGCCTGACCGATGAAAAGCTCGCACGCATCGCGATTCGCGCCTCCGCGACCTGCCGGCCATGGATGCGCAAGCATGGAGTGCGTTTCCAGCCGCCGCTTTCCGGCGCGCTGCATGTGGCGCGCACGAACGCGTTCTTCATGGGAGGCGGCAAGGCGCTCGTCAATGCCTACTATCGCAGTGCCGAGGCGCTCGGCGTGCAGGTCCGCTACGACACCACGGTGGATTCCATCGAACTGGACAACGGCCGCTTTATCGCTGCGCATAGCGGCGACCAGCGTTTCGAGGCGCGCAGCTGCGTGCTGGCCGCGGGCGGCTTCGAGTCGAACATCGAATGGCTGCGCCAAGCCTGGGGCCAGAACGAACGCGGCGAATGGCCGGCCGACAATTTCCTGATCCGCGGCACACGCTTCAACAACGGCGTGCTGCTGAAGTTCATGGAGCAGGCGGGCGCCGACATGATCGGCGATCCCTCGCAGTCGCACTGCGTGGCCATCGATGCGCGCGCGCCGCTGTACGACGGCGGCATCTGCACCCGCATCGATTGCGTATCGCTCGGCATCGTGGTCAACCGCGAGGCGCGCCGCTTCTACGACGAGGGCGAGGACTTCTGGCCCAAGCGCTATGCGATCTGGGGACGCCTGGTGGCGCAGCAACCGGGGCAGATCGGCTATTCCATCATCGACGCCAAGGCCGTCGGCCGTTTCATGCCGCCGGTGTTTCCCGGCGTCGTCGCCAACGATCTCGGCCAGCTGGCCCGGCAGCTCGGCCTGCCGGAGCAGCAGTTCGTGCAGACCGTGGCCGAATACAACGCCGCCTGCCGCGTCGGCAAGTTCGACCACACCGTGCTTGACGACTGCCACACCGAGGGCCTTGCTCCGGCCAAGACGCACTGGGCGCGTCCGCTCGACACTCCGCCTTTCTACGGCTATGCGCTGCGTCCCGGCATCACCTTCACCTACCTGGGCCTGAAGACCGATGAACATGCGGCCGTGCATTTCGGCGGCAAGCCGAGCGAGAACCTGTTCGTGGCCGGGGAAATGATGGCGGGCAATGTACTGGGCAAGGGATATACGGCAGGCGTCGGCATGGCCATCGGTACCGCCTTCGGCCGCATCGCCGGCACCGAAGCCGCGCGTGCCGCGTTGGCCGCGCGCGACGCGCAACTCTGGGAATCGCAGGAAGGAAAAGAACATGCAGCAGCTTGAAGCCCTGGTCCGCGAGGCCGGTGACATCGGGGAGGGCGCCCGTGGCATCGCCCTGACGGCGGAGGAGGCCGAGGTCGGCCGCATCATGCAGATCTGCAATGCCTGCCGTTACTGCGAAGGGTTCTGTGCGGTGTTCCCGGCAATGACGCGCCGGCTGTCGTTCCCCAAAGCCGACGTCAACTATCTGGCCAATCTGTGTCACAACTGCGGCGCCTGCTATCACGCCTGCCAGTACGCACCGCCGCACGAGTTCGGAGTGAACGTGCCTCAGGCCATGGCGCGCGTGCGCCGGCAGACCTATGCCGAGTACGCCTGGCCGCCGGCTCTCGGCAAGCTCTACCAGCGTAATGGCTTGACGGTCGCGCTTGCGCTCGCCGGTGGACTCGCACTGTTCCTGTTGCTGGCGCTGGCCCTGCACGGCACGCTGCTGCATGCGCCGCTGGCAGGCAACTTCTACGCGGTCTTCCCGCACAACCTGATGGTCGCCATGTTCGGTGTCGTGTTCCTGTTTTCCGTGCTGGCGCTGGGCATGGGTGTCGCGCGCTTCTGGCGCGATCTGCGCCCCGGCTCGGCCAGCGCACCGGCGCTGACGGAAACCACGCGCGACGTGCTGACGCTGACCTATCTCGACGGCGGCCACGGCGAAGGCTGCAACGAAGAGAGCGACCGCTTCACGCTCGCGCGGCGTCGTTTCCATCACTTCACCTTCTACGGCTTCATGCTGTGCTTCGCATCCACGTCAGTCGCCACCCTGTATCACTATCTGTTCGGCTGGGAGGCGCCGTACCCGGTGACCAGCCTGCCGGTGATACTCGGCACGCTCGGCGGCATCGGGCTGCTGATCGGCCCGGTCGGGCTGCTGTGGCTGAATCTGCGGCGCGACCCGGCCACCGGCGACGATGCGCAGCGCACCATGGATCGCGGCTTCATCGCACTGCTGCTGCTGACCAGCGCCACCGGCCTGGCCTTGCTGGCCGGACGCGACACGGGCGCGATGGCGATCCTGCTCGCCGTTCATCTCGGAGTGGTGATGGCGCTGTTCCTGACGCTCCCTTACGGCAAGTTCGCGCACGGCATCTATCGCACGGCGGCACTGCTCAAATCGGCGATCGAAAAGCGCCAGCCGAATCGCCTGCAGCTGGGATCGGATTGATCGGAATGCTCCTGATGGAATTACCGGACGCTTAGCCGTCCGGTTTTTTTTTCGACCGTGGGAACGGTGCGAGACCAGCCGTTCCTGAAAGCAGGCATCCGAGAGGGATGAAACGCGGTGCAAAGGGCGTCCGGCACGCGCCGGGCGAATTCAATCCGGGGAAGGGGCTGTACGTCCCGCCTTGTTCACTGTGCTGCCAGCCGGCCGGCCCGCCGGCCGGAGACGAAGGCCCAGGCCAGATGATGGCCGTGGCCCTTGAGCAGCAGGCCGCCCTGGCCGCAGGCGCCGGCCGCATACAGGCCCGGAATGGGTACATCGCCTGCGCCGAGCACACGATGCCGGGCGTCGACGGCGAGACCGCCTTCACTGTGCACGAATACGGAGCGTACCGGCCCCAGCGCCACATACGGGCCGCTGCCCAGCGAACTCTGCGCGACGCTTGCCTTCAGTTCCTCGATGTCCATGCCCAGCACGGCGGCCAGCGCGGATAGGTCAGCCGCTTCGGTGAAGATGTCCGCGCGGTTCTTGCGGTAGTCCGGGATGTAGGCGTAGGCGATGCCGGGCGCAGTCGAGATGAAGTGAGGCCATGCGGAATAGCGTTCGGCCAGCGCGCGGTCGATGATGATCCAGGCTTGCTTGCCGGGCTGGTCGGGGATGCGCCAGGCCGGCCGATCCTGTTCATCGCCAAAGCGTTTGCCCTCGGCGTTGACGAGAATGGCCCCGGCTTCGAACAGTGTCGTCGATGGCGCCAGTGCCGTCGTCAGGAATTTCATGATGAACGGACGCAGCACTGCCTGCGGCAGCTTGTCCATTGACCATTCCATCATGGTTGCCAGCCAGCTCCATGGCGGCAGGCGGCGCACGAAGTTTTCCTGCGCGGGCGGGATGAAGCGGATCTCGGGGCCGAGCGCGAGATCGCCGTTGACGATGCGTGCGCCGAGCGCCTCGGCCATGCGCTGGCCGTCGCCGGTGGCTGTGCGGTTGACGCCTTCGACCTTGGCTTCCTGCACGCCCATGAAACGCGCCTTGAATTCGGGGCTGTTGGTGAAATCGCCGGCGGCGAGGATGAGTCCCTTGCGCGCGCGCACCGGCAGCGCGCGGCCATTCTGCGTGGCTTCGAAGCCGCACACACGGCCGTTTTCCAGCATCAGGCGGTGCACCTGCACGCCGGTGCGGATCTGCGCGCCGGCGCGTCGCGCGCGCCGTTCGAGGTGATAGATGAAGGAACGCGAGTTCGGCAGCACGTTGTGCATGCGCGGCTGACGGTGCGGCGGCTCCGGCATCGGGCCCATGAACCGGACGCCGGAATCGAGCAGCCACTGGAAGGTGTCTGGCATCTCGTCGCACAGGATGCGACGCAGCGCATCGTTGTCGCGCGCGGCCAGTTCGCCGGTAAAGCCGGGCATGTCCGCCCAGTGGTCGGCCGGGTTGTCGTCGATGCCTAGCCGGCGCTGATGGGGCGTGCGCGTGGCGGACACGGAGCCGATCGACCAGGCGGTCGAGCCGCCCAGTGCCGGATTCTTTTCCACCAGCAGCACGGTTGCGCCGGACGCTCGTGCTTCGATGGCGGCGGCCAGTCCGGCGCCGCCGCCACCGACGATGACGACATCAAAGATTTCTTCTTCGCGTGCTGCCATTGGGTGCCGTCATTCGATCTTCAGGTTCGCGGCTTCGATGACGGCCGTCCACTTGCGGGTTTCGGCCGCGTTGCGGCTGGCGGCATCGGCCACCGAGCCACCCACCGGCACCACGCCGATGCTGTTCCAGCGTTCCACCAGGGCCGGATCCTTCAACACGGCGTTGATTTCGGTATTGAGCTTCTGCACGATCGTATCCGGCACCTCCTTGCTGACGGCAATCGTGTACCAGGGCACGGACTCGTAGCCGGGCACGCCCGCCTCGGACACCGTCGGTACATCCGGCAGGCTGGGGCTGCGCTTGCTGCTGGTGACCGCCAGCGCCCGCACCTTGCCACTCTTCAGATGCGGATGCGCGGTGCCGAGGTTGTCGAACATCATGTTGACCTGGCCGCCGAGCAGGTCGTTCATCGCCGGCGCGCCGCCGCGGTAGGGCACGTGCACGATATCGACCTTGGTCTGATGGCGGAACAGCTCGGCGGCCATGTGCATGGCCGATCCTGTCCCGGCCGACGCGTAGGTCAGCTTGCCGGGCGTCTGGCGTGCCAGTGCCAGCAATTCCTGCACCGATTTGGCAGGCACGTCGTTGTGCACCAGCAGCACGCTCGGGCTTTCCGCGATCACGATTGCGGTCTTGAGGTCGCGCGTCGGATCGTAGCGCAGGCTCTTGTACAGGGCTGTGGCGCCATGGTGAGCGATCGTGCCGAGCATCAGCGTGTGGCCGTCGTTGCCGGCGTTGGCGACAGCGGCGCCGCCGATATGGCCGCCGGCGCCAGGCTTGTTGTCCACCAACACGGTTTGTCCGAGACGGGGCCCCAGCTTTTCCGCCACCATGCGTCCCAGCATGTCTGCCGGACCACCGGCGGAATAGGGCACCACCAGGGTAAGCGTCCTGGTCGGATAGGCGTTCTGCGCGAAGGCGGCCCCGGTCAACAGCATGGCGCCCAGCAGCGGCATTGCGAATCTTTTCATCATGTCAGTCTCCTCTTCTTTTCTTATCAGTCGAGCTGCAGTTGGGTCGCCTCGATCACGCGATTCCACTTCACGGTTTCAGTGCGGATGAAGGTGGAAGCTTCGGCAGGGCTGTGCGGCTTGAAGGTCATGCCGAGAGAGTCGAGACGGCTCGCGACTTCGGGCGTCGCCAGAACTTGCGTCACATCCCGATTGAGTTTTTCGATCAGCGGGGCCGGCACGCCTGCAGGGGCAGCCAGGGTGAACCAGGAACTTCCCGCATAGCCCGGCACGCCGGATTCCGCGATCGTCGGCACGTCCGGCAGACGCTTGTCGCGTTCACCGGTGGTGACGGCGAGGATGCGCAGCTTGCCGGATTTCACGTGAGGCATGCCCGAAGACATGTTGTCGAACATGACGTCGACGCGTCCCCCGGCCAGGTCCACGAGCGCCGGTCCGCTGCCCTTGTACGGGACGTGGTTCATCTTCACGCCAGCCATCAGCTCGAACAGTGCCGTCACCATGTGGATCGAAGAGCCCGGTCCCGCCGACGCATAGGTGACCATGCCAGGACGTTGCTTCGCATCGGCGAGAAAGTCCTTGAAGGTCTTGTAGGGGGAATCCGTCGGTACCACCACGATGTTCGGTGCCTCTCCAAGAATCATCACCGGCTGCAGATCGGTCGAGGGCTGGTAGCTGAGCTTGCGGTAGCTGGCGTAGGCGGCGTGGATGCCGATGGTGCCGACCATCAGCGTATAGCCGTCGGCCGGCGACTTCGCCACCTGCTGCGCACCGATATGGCCGCTTGCGCCAGGCTTGTTCTCGACGATCAGGGTCTGGCCGTAGTGCTGACCCAGTCGTTCCGACACGACACGCGCGAGGATGTCGACCGCGCCGCCCGGCGCCAGCGGTGCAACCACCCTGATCTGGCGGTTCGGATAGTCCTGGGCAAAGGCGGCCGACGACAGCGTGGCGGCCACGCCGACGGTCAGGCCGGCGATCAGTCTGGCGCCGAGCGTGGCACCAGAGGGCGCACGCAGAGTGCGTGGCAGGAATGCAAACATGTTTATCTCCTCAGTTCTTCTAGTGTGGTGACGGGACGTTGCGCATACGGCAGGTCCCACTGGCGGTAATTGCTACGGTCAACGATCTGCACCGGCAGTTCGATGTGCGCGGGGACCTGCTCTCCTCGCAGATGGCGTACCGCGCATTCGGTGGCGAGGTAGGCCATCTTCATGGCGTTGAAATCAGCGGTGGCCAGCATGCGCCCCTGGCCAATCGCAGCGATGGCTTCGGGGATGGCATTGACGCCGACCACCACCGAGCTGCGGCCGGCCGCATCGAGCGCATCCAGCACACCGATGGCCATGATGTCGTTGGCGACCAGGCAGCCGTCGGGTGCGGGATTGACCGCCAGCCATGCCGCGACCTGCTGGCGGGCGACGGTGCGCGAGTAGGCCCCGGCAAGCGGCGCGCTCAAGGTGAGTCCGGGAAAATCGCCTGCGGCTTCGTAGAATCCGCGCAGGCGCGCGATGCTGGTGACCGAATCGACCGGACCTCCTACCACCAGCACCTGGCCGCGTCCATCCAGCTGCTGGAACAGACGGCGTGCGATGCCGCGTGCAAGCAGCACGTCGTCGGCGCCGACGTAGCTCACGCTCGGCGCCGCATCGATCGGATTGACGAAGCCGATCATCGGAATGCCTGCTGCGTGGATGCGCCGGATGGCTGCATTCACGCGCGTGGCGTGTACCGGCGACAGCACGAAGGCGTCCGGCGCCTGAGCCAGTGCCTGATCGATCAGCGCGTTCTGCTGATCCGGGTCGTCGGGCAGCTGCGGCACGAAATGCAGGGTCTGCGCACCAAACGTTGCCGCCGCCCGGTCCGCGCCGAGGCGCGCTGCCTCGTAGGCAGGGTTGGTCAGGTTCTTGGTAAAGACTGCGATCTTCATGACGCGATCAGATCAGGCCGCCATTGGGCTGCACGATCTGACCGTGCACCCACGACGCCTTGTCGGACGCGAGGAAGGCCACCACGTGGGCGACTTCGTCCGGTGTGCCGATGCGGTTGAAGGGGCTCAGGGCGGCCGAGCGCTGCCTGGCTTCCTCGGTCTTGCCGGCGCGGAACAGATCGGTATCGATCGGGCCGGGCGCGACGGCGTTTACGCGCACCTTGCGCGGCGCCAGTTCCTTCGCCATCGAGCGCACCAGCGACTCGACCGCAGCCTTGGACGCGCTGTACGGCCCGACGCCGGGCACCGCATGGCGCACCAGCGAGGTCGTCAGCGCGATGATCGAGCCGCCGTCCACGACATGGCGCGCGGCTGCCGACAGAATGTTGAAGGCACCGACGATGTTCACTTCAACGAGACGGCGGAAATCGTCGCGATTGAACTGTCCGATCGGCCCCGGCGCAACGTTGATGCCGGCATTGGCCAGCACGCAGTGCGGCGCACCGCCGAAATCGCGTGCGACATCGGCGAAAACCTGCTCGACCTGATCGACGTTGCAGATGTCGACGGCATAGCCGCGCGTGCGTGCGTCGCCGATGCGCTCCGGCAGGTTCGGGGTACTCGTGACGTAGGTGTAGGCGACGTCGAAACCTTCCTTTGCCAGCGCATGTACGCTGGCCGCGCCGATACCGCGCGTGCCGCCGAATACCAATGCGATCTTGTTGCTCATTGCAATCCTTTCAGAAGGAGAAGGAGATTTAAGCCTTCCAGGGTTTTCCGAAGACGGGTTCCTTGAACGGGATGGGAGGCAGCTCCCAGGTGCCGGTCGAGGGCGGACGCACTTCCGAATCGACATGCACATCGATCACGCACGGTCGACGATTCTTCAGGGCGGTTTCGACGGCTGTGGCCAGATCCTGCGGGCGGGTCACGGTCATGCCATCTGCGCCGCAGGCACGGGCCCAGGCAGCGAAGTCGGGGTTGTAGCGCTCGCCGGTTTCGCCGTGGTAGAAAGCCGTGCCGATCTCGCGCCCGTCGAACAGTCCGTACTGCAGGTCGCGGATTGCGCCCCAGGCGAAGTTGTTCCAGATGATCCACACCACCGGCAGCTTGTATTCGACCGCAGTGCACAGCACATAGGGCGCCATCGTGAAACCGCCGTCGCCGACCACGGCCACGCAGGGGCGATCGGGGGCGGCCAGCTGCGCACCCATCACGCCGCATACGCCAAAGCCCATGGACGAATAGCCCCAGCTGTTGAGCATGCTCTGCGGGCGCCTGGCCTTCCAGAACTGCATGAACCAGTTATGGTGCACGCCCGAGTCGAGCGACAGGATCACGTCATCCGGCAGTACCTTCTGCAGCGTGCCGACCACGAACTCGGGACGCAGCGGGCTGGTCGAGGCGGAGAAGTGGGGCTGGATGAAGCTTTCCCACTGCGCCTGCCATTCGCGCACGCTGCCCAGCCACGACCCATAGCGGGCGCTGGTGATGTCGGCGCGGGTGTCCAGAGCGTTGAGCAGTTGGCGCGTGAATACCTTGACGTCGGCGATGATGCCCAGCGTCGGCGGGTAGTTGCGACCGAGTTCCTGCGGATCGATGTCCACGTGCAGCAGCTTCGTCTTCGGAAAGTTCCACGAATATCCCGGGTGCCAGCTCGAGGAGCTGCGGTCGTCGAAGCGGGTGCCGAGCGTGATCACCAGATCGGCGCGACGGCCGGCCTCGTTCGCCGGGTAGGCGCCGTTGCGGCCGATGAAGCCGAGCGCGAGCGGATGGTCGCCCCGAATGCAGCCCATGCCGTTGGGCGAGGTGATGACCGGGATACCCAGACGCTCCGCGAGTTCGGTGATTTCCGGACCGGCTTCCGAGAGCGTGGCGCCATGGCCGATGAACAGCACCGGCTTGCGTGCCGCGGCCAGCAGCTCGAGCGCGGCGGCAACGTCGAGATCGTTCGCGCCGGGGCGGTGCATGCGGTGGACGTGCGAGCGCGACGGCAACTCGACCTCGTCTTCCTCCTGGTACACGTTGTACGGAATGTCCAGGTTCACCGGACCGGGGCGGCCGGTCACCATTGTGTCCATCGCCTGACGCAGAGCCAGCGGCAGCATGTCCACGCGGCTTGGCTGGAAGGCGCGCTTGACGACCGGGCGCATCACCTGCGCGAAGTCGGCCTGATTGTGCTTGTACAGCTCCTGGAACGGCGCGCGATTGTGCTGCGAAGTCGGCACGTTGGAGGTGATCGCCATGAAGGCCGAGGAATCCGAAAGCGCGGTTGCCAGCGACATCACCATGTTGGCCGAGCCGGGGCCGGTCGAGGTGAGGGTGGCAACCGGCTTGTGCTTGATGCGGAAATAGGCGTCGGCCATGTGGCCGGCGCATTGTTCGTGGCGCGGTGAAACCAGCGTGATCTTGTCACGCCGGTCGTACAGCGCATCCAGGATGCCGACGTTGCCGTGGCCGCAGATGCCGAACACGTACGGCACCTCTTCCTGGACGAGATATTCGGCGATCAGTTCGCCACCTTTCATCTTGGGCATGGTTCTGTTCCGCTTCTCAAATCGTGAAAGTCACAACGCGCTCTTCGGTCATCTCGCGCACCGCGTAGTGTGGTCCTTCGCGGCCGAATCCGCTGTCCTTCGATCCGCCGTAGGGCATCAGGTCCACGCGCGAGCTGGAGGTTTCGTTGACGTGCACGCCGCCGACCTCGAGCCGGCGTGCCGCGGCAAAGGCAGCGTCGAGCCGGTTGGTGAAGATGCCGGTGGCCAGGCCGTAGGGCGTGGCATTGACGCGCGTGATCGCTTGGTCCAGCGTATCGAATGGCACGATGCACACGACCGGGCCGAAGATTTCGCTGCAGCCGAGCTTCATGCTTGCGCTGATGTCGGTGACCAGTGTCGGCTGCACGACTGCGCCGTCACGCGTGCCGCCGGCAAGAATGCGTGCGCCTTGGTCGCGCGCTTCCTGGATCCAGCATTCGATGCGTCGTGCCGCATCTTCGCTGATGACCGGACCGACGATGGTGGCGGGATCGGCAGGATCGCCGCAGGGCAGGGCACGCACCATCTCGGTCAGGCGCGCTTCCACGGCCGCTTGCAGCGAGCGATGCACGAGCAGCAGTTGCACCGAGGTGCAGACCTGACCGGCCTTTCGGTAGCCGGCGTTGACGATCTTCGGCAGGGCCGCGTCGAGATCGGCATCGGCGCATACGATGGTGCAGGCGATCGAACCGAGCTCCATCTGCGTGCGGCGCAGGCCGGCGGCCTGCTGGATCTGGCGGCCGACTTCGGTGCTTCCGGTGAAGGCAAAGAAGCGCACGCGTTGATCGTCGAGCAGCGCGCGCGCTACCTCCGCACCCCCGTTCAGCACGGAGAGAAGGCCGCGTGGCATGCCGGCTTCAATCAGGATCTCTGCCAGCCGCATGGCGGTCAGCGGCGTATGCGTGGACGGTTTCAGGATCACCGCATTGCCGGCAGCAAAAGCCGGACCGATCTTGTGCGTGACGGTATTGAGAGGCGCGTTGAAAGGCGTGATGGCCACGACCACGCCAAGCGGCACGCGCAGCGTGAAGCCAATGCGGCCGCGCTGGTTCGGCGCTCCGGCCAGCGGAATCATCTCCCCGGCCAGGCGGCGCGCTTCTTCGGCGGAGAGCTTCAGCGTCTGCACGCAACGGCGCACTTCGTTACTGGCATCGTTGATGGTGAATCCGGCTTCGCGCTGCATCAGTGCGACAAACTCCTGCAGGCGCTGCTCGACCAGCACGGCGGCGCGATCGAGCACCAGGCCGCGCGCATGCGGATCGGGTTCGGCGGTAAGGAAGGCTGCCTGCGCAGCGTCCACCGCCGCACGCACCTGTTCGCCGTCCGGTGTCTCGATGCTCGCGAAGGCTTGCAGACGGTACTTGTCGAGCACCGGCAGCACCTTGCCCCGTCCGGCAACCCATTGTCCGTCGATAAGAAGTCGCCCGTTCAGGGTGGAGGGATTCGCTTGTGCGCTCATCAGCGAATCTCCTCGTCGTCGCTGGCCGGTGTCGTGATCACGAGGAACACGAGACCGGTCAGCCCGGTATTGGTGAAGCTGTGGCGCACGCCGGGCGGCACGAACACGTAGTCGTGCGCGCGCATCAGATGTTGGTCGTCATCCAGGGTGAGCATGCCTTCGCCTTCGAGCACGTAGTAGATCTGCTCCTGTACCTTGTGCACGTGCTCGCCCACAAAGGCAGCGGGTGCGTAATGCGAAATGCGGAAGTCGAAGTGCCGCGTGGCGGCGTTTTCCGGCGTGACCAGGCCCTTGGAAAGCGCGCCGCCGAAGTGACCCGGATATTCCTTCCACGGCAGCCGGCTCATCTGCTGGACCAACGCCAAGGCTGCGCCGGTGAGTTTCTGATTCATGGTTTTCCCTGTCAAAGCGTGGTGGACATGCAGCGCCCACGATCACGGCATGCCAGCCATTGTATGGAGGCAAACCTCTAATGAAAAATACGGTATTCCGCCATCTGCTATAAGTTGTTCATATAGCCGCATGCAGGCTGAATCACAGCCAGAGGATCTTCTTGCGATAGTCGAGATCGGTCAGCAGCGGCTCTGCAGGGCCTTCGTGGAACACGGCCCCCCGCTCGAGAGCGTAGACACGGTCGGCCAGTGCAAGCACGAGGTCGAGGTTGTGTTCGACGATCACGATAGAGACATGCTGGCGCAGTCGGTCGAATACAGTGAACAGCTCCTGCACCACCGCCGGCGCCAAGCCTTCGAACGGCTCGTCCAGCAGCAGCAGCCTGACGTTGCCCGACAAGGCGCGTGCCACCGCCACCATCTGCTGTTCGCCGCCCGACAGGTAGTCGGCCTCGACTTGCATGCGCTCGCGGATGCGCGGGAAGTACTCGAAGATCTTCTCTTCGTCCCACACGACGCCGCTCTTGCCGTCGGTGGGGCGCGCGAGACGGCCGAGCGCGAGGTTCTCGGCCACTGTCATGCCGGCGAACAGGCCGCGTCCCTGCGGCACATAGCCGATGCCCAGGCGCGCGATTTCGGGTGCGCTCAGTCCGGCGATCTCGCGGCCGTTGAACACCACGCTGCCGCTTGCAGGCGGCACCAGTCCTACCAGGCTCTTGAGCAGGGTCGACTTGCCGGCGCCGTTGCGGCCGAGCAGGGCAACGATCTCGCCCTCGCGCACCTGCAGCGAGGCATCGTTGAGGATGTGGCTCTTGCCGTAGAAGGCATTGACCTTGTCGAACTCGAGCACGACCGCGCGGTCGCCGGACGCGACAGTCGAGCGTCCGGTGACCGGCGGCGTGCCGGTGCCGGTATAGATCTCCTGTACGCGCCGGTCTTCGCGCACTTCGTCCGGTGTGCCGCTCATCAGAACCTCACCCTGGTTCATCACCGTGACGCGATGCGATAGCGAGAGCACACGGTCGATGTCGTGCTCGACGAGCAGCACCGGGATGTTGCTGGCGATTGTGCGCACCAGACGCGAGACGCGTTCGCGTTCGGCAGCGGCCAGGCCGGCGAGCGGCTCGTCCATCAGCAGCACTTGCGGCTTGGAGCCGAGCGCGATGCCAAGGTCTACCAGACGCTGGCCGCCGTACGAGAGATCGCCTCCGCTGACCTGCTCCATGCCTTCGAGCCCGAGAAACTTCATCAGCTCGGCCGTCTCGGCGTGGACTTCCGGATAGCTGTCGATGTCGCGCCAGATGTTGAACCGTCCGGAGTGGCGCGCCTGCAGCGACAGACGCAGGTTTTCGTAGATCGACAAGCCCTTGAACAGGTTGGTGATCTGGAACGAACGCGCCAGGCCCTGCTGGCAGATCCGGTTCGGCGACAGCTGCTGGATGGGCTGACCGTGCAGGCGCACCGAGCCGGTGTCGGGATGAAACATCCCCGAGATCAGGTTGAAGGCGGTGGTCTTGCCGGCGCCGTTGGGGCCGATCAGTGCGTGGATCTGGCCGGCCTCCACATTCAGGGCAGCTTCCTGCACGGCCTTGATGCCGCCGAAGTGCTTGCTGATCGCCTGCACTTCCAGCACCTTGCCCTCGCGCCGCGCCGGACGCAGGAATTCGGGCAGCGGCAGGCCTTCATAAATCTTGCGCTTGCTCATCGCCGCATCGTCTTCCGGCGCCGGCTTGAAGCGGCGCTGCAACTGGGCCCAGATGCCGGTCAGGCCGGATGGCGAGAACATGATGAAGCCGACGAAGATCAGGCCGAACCAGAGCAGCCAGTTTTCCGTCCACATCGAGAACAGTTCGCGAAACAGCAGGAAGAACAGCGCGCCCAGCGCCGGCCCGAGGAAGCTGTGCATGCCGCCGATGACTACCATCGCCAGCAGTTCGCCGGAGAAATGCACGGTGGTCGATTCGGCAGCCGCCAGCCGGTGCAGGAACACCATCAGCGCGCCGGCCAATGCAGTCACGCTGGCCGAGATCACGAACGCGCCCAGCTTGTAGCGATCGACGTCATATCCCTGGAAGGTGGCGCGCTGCTGATTTTCGCGGATGGCGACCAGCACATGGCCGAAGGGCGAACGCACCACGCGCAGGAGCAGGTACAGCACGGCAAAGCCGATCACCGCGACCAGCGCGTAATAGGTCAGATGGCTGTCGAGGTTCAGCGGGCCGAGCGAATTGCGCTCGATTCCGCCCAGCCCACCTTCTCCGCCCGTCACGCTGGTCCAGCGAAACGAAATCGCGAAGGTCAGCGCCGACAGCGCCAGCGTCAGCAGCGAGAAGTAGACGCCGCGCCGGCGCAGGATCAGGAAGCCCACGGCCAGCGAGAGCAGAGCGGTGAAGGCTATCGAGAACAGCAGCGGCGCGAACATCTGGCCGGGGAACCAGTGCAGATGCGACAGCGCAGCGGCGTAGCCGCCGATGCCGAACCATGCGCTGTGGCCGAAGGAGACGAGACCGGTGTAGCCGACCAGCAGGTTCAGTCCCATGGCCGCCATCGCCAGGATCACGACCACCGTGGCCGCATCCAGTGTCAGTCCCACGGACTGGAACATGACCGGCAGCAGCGCGAGACCGGCGGCGCCGATCCACAGGGGACGGTATTTGTGTTGGACGAATTTTGCTACCGGGACCGTGCCCTGGTCGGTAGCGATCATTGGTTTATTCGAAGCGCTCAATGCGTTCTCCCAGCAGGCCGCGCGGACGGAACATCAGCACGAGAAACATCAGGACGTACATGGAAGCCTCGCCGGCGGCGGGCTCGAAATGGATGGTGATGCCGCGCACGACGCCGACCAGCATGGCCGCCAGCACCACGCCCCAGAAGCTGCCGAGGCCGCCGATGACGACCACGACGAAGGCCACGGTCATGATCTCGATGCCCATGGCCGGATGCACCACGGCGATCGGTCCGAACAGCACGCCGCCCAGGGCGGCGGTGGCCACGCCGAGCATGACGATGGTCGTCATGTAGGGCTGCAGCCGGATGCCCAGTACCGCGACCATGTCAGGCTTCTGCACGCCCGCGCGCACGACCCGGCCGAAGGAGGTCTTGTGCAGCAGCGTCCAGATGCCGGCCATTACCACGGCAACGACCGCGAGGATGAACAGGCGGTACTTCGAGAACATGAAATCGCCCACCATGACATTGCCCTTGAACTCGGGGGGCATGGTGGAAGACAGCGGTGCCGCCCCCCACACGATGCGGATCACCTGTTCAGCCACCATGGCCAGTCCGAAGGTGACCAGCAGGCTGAGGATGGGGTCGGCGCTGTAGAAGCGGCGCAGCAGGAAGCGCTCGAACAGAATGCCAAGCAGGCCGACCAGCACCGGCGTGACGATGATGCTGGTGCCGAAGCCGCCGAGCTTCATGACTTCCAGCGAAACGTAGGCGCCCAGCGCGTAGAACGCACCGTGCGCGAGATTGACGATCCCGCCCACGCTGAAGATCAGCGACAGGCCGAGCGCAAGCAGCAGGTAGTAGCCGCCGAGAACCAGGCCGTTGACGACCTGCTCGAGCAAGAAAACGATTTGCATAGGAATGTCGGGGAAGGGAACGGAAGCGTCCGCGCCACGGCGGCGCGGACGTCGTGCTGTGCCGGCAGGCGCTTACATCCTGCAGGCGCTTTCCGACTTCGGCGGCGCCAGCACTTCCAGCGACTGATCTGGTGCCGGTACGGCGTCACCGAACTGCAGGAAGTCATGCTTGTGCTTCGACTGACCCTTGGGCTTGACCGTGAACGGATAGGCTTCCTGCATCAGCTGATGGTCCCAGGAGCGGAAGTAGGCCTTGCGAGCCTTGAGGATGTCGAACTCGGCCTGCGACTCGAAGTAGGCGATCAGCTTTTCGGTGTCGGTGGACTTGGTGGCTTCCATTGCCTGCGCCAGAATCCTGAGCGCGACGTATTCGATCCAGGCGTGGTTTTCCGGCACCTTGTTGTACTTCTTCTGGAAGTTGGCGACGAAGGTTTGCGTACCCGGTGTCTTCAGCTCGTGGTGCCACACGGTCGGCCAGATGCCGTCGAGGTTGCCTTCGCCCGCCGCCCATGCGTCGGCCGTGTTCAGGTTGAAGCCGGCCACCGGGAACTGCAGGCCGAATTCAGAGTACTGCTTGACGAAGTTGGTGACCTGGTTGCCTGCCAGATTGGTTGCCACCAGGTCCGGGCGTGCCTGGCGAATCTTCAGAAGGTAAGGGGAGAAGTCGGTGACGTCGGTTGCCACCAGCTCATCTCCGATCTGGTTGCCGCCGTTGGCCGCGAAGAATCGCTTGGCCTGGCGCGACAGATCGTGTCCGAACAGATAGTCGGCGGTCAGGCTGTAGATGCGCTTGCCCTTGACCAGACCCTCGCGCACCAATGCCTCTCCGGCTGCATTGACCATTACCGTCACCGGGATGTCGACATGGAAGGTGTAGCGGTTGCAGTCCTTGCCGCGCAGCGCATCCGAGCGCGCGCCCACGTTCATGAACAAGGTCTTGTTGCGGGCGGCGACCTGCGAGATCGTCAGCGCCGAAGCGGAATTGATTTCGCCCATCAGCACTGTCATCTTGTCGCGCTCGATCATGCGCTGCGCCTTGGTCGACGCCACCTGCGGGTTGACGGAGTCTTCGCTCGTCACTTCCAGCCTGCGTCCCAGCACGCCGCCGGCGGCGTTGATCTCCTCTGCCGCCATGCGGATTCCCATCACCGCGTAGTCTCCGAGTGCGCCCAGGAAGCCGGTCAGCGGCGTGAGATGTCCGATGCGGATCGGATCGGACTGGGCCAGTGCTAATGCAGGCACACCCAGGGCGCTTCCGGCGAT
>JAEZHR010000427.1 GCA_023416415.1 Pseudomonadota bacterium | reverse complement strand
GTCCTCGCGGTCGCCTTTTTTGCCTACTTTTTTGGCGAAGCAAAAAAGTAGGTGGCCCGCCGGGGCCAGTCCCGGCCGGGTCGTCCGGAGAAATACAAGCACCCGCCCCACCGAAGAGAGAGCGGGTCAGCAACGCAAAAGCAACAAAGCCCTACTTCCCTCTTTGCATCATCGCCTCATTGCTTGCCTTCCGATCCGCATTCACCTTCTGCACGGTCGGACGCTCTCCCAGCATTTTCGCGTACTCCCGCACGGGATAGGCAGCCAGCACATCCTCGTCATAAATCCGCTTCGATGCCATCGACACCAGAGGCAGGTGCACCAGCGCCGCGCAGTCGGCCATCGTAAACTCCGCACCGGCAATATAGGGCTCGAACTTCGCCAGCTGGGCGAAGGCCTTTGCATTGCGCGTCAGCAGCTTGTGGGTGCGCGTCTTGACCTCATCCGACACTTTCCCCCCGAAAAAGGCTTCCGCATACAGCTCGCGAGCAACGAGTTCCAGATGCAGCTCCATGTACGCGATCAGCTCGCGCACTTTGGCGGCAGCAAATGGATCGGCGGGAAGAAGCGGTTTTTCCGGGTAGGCGTGCTCGATGTAGTCCATCAGCACCTGGGACTCGCACAGGCGACCATGCTCGGTTTCCATGAAGGGGACCTTGCCGAGCGGCGAACGCGCCAGCAACGCTGGTGAGCGATCGGTCCAGACTTCTTCCTCCTCGAACGGAACGCCCTTTTCCAGAAGTGCGAGCTTGACCTTGTTGTAGTAATTGCTTGCAGAGAAACCGCAGAGCTTCAGCATGTATGTCTCCTGATTGTTGATGTGCAACAAGCTTATCCGAAGCCCGGCGTTCGTGCTGCCGGCCCTTCTCCACGAGCGATCTGAGCGAATCGGCAATAATAGACGTCGTCATCCACTCACCGGCCCCACCATGTCCGCCGAACTGCAAGCCTCCCGCCGTGATGCCACGCTGATCCTGACCCTTTCCAATCCGGGGGCCCGCAACGCCCTCCACCCCGACATGTATGCGGCAGCGATCGAATCGCTGACCACGGCCGAACGCGACGACAGCCTGCGCGCAGTCGTGCTGACCGGGGCCGATGGCTTCTTCTGCGCGGGCGGCAATCTGAGCCGGCTGCTCGACAACCGCAGCAAGGATCCGGCTGTGCAGGCACGGTCGATCGACCTGCTGCATGGCTGGATCGAAGCGATACGCAACTGTCCGAAGCCGGTGATCGCCGCCGTGGACGGGGGTGCCGCTGGCGCCGGCTGTGCGCTTGCCCTCGCCTGCGATTTCATCGTCGCCGGGCACGGCGCGAAGTTCGCGCTGAGCTATGTCTCGGTCGGGCTCACGCCGGATGGCGGTGCATCATGGCTTCTGAGCCACCTGCTCCCGCGCCAGCTCGCCGGTGAAATGCTCATGCAGGGAAAGCCGATCGAAAGCGCGCGTCTGCATCAGCTCGGTGTGGTCAATCGCCAGTGTCCCGATGGTGCTGCTTTGGACACCGCGCTGGCGTGGGCCGACGAGCTTGCCGAGCTGTCACCGAATGCGCTCGAACGGATCAAGTCGCTGCTGCAGGAGGCATCCGGCAACAGCCTGGCCGAACAGATGCAACTGGAAAAGCGGCATTTTGTCGAAAGCCTGCATCACCGCGATGCCCTCGAAGGCATCAGCGCATTCCTTGAAAAACGCAAACCTCGCTACCAATGAAAATACCCAAGCGCCGCCGCATCTACCTGATGCGCCACGGAAGCGTCACCTATTTCGACGAGAACGGCAAACCCTTCGCACCCGATGCGGTTCCCCTCAATGAGCTCGGGCAAGCGCAGGCAACGGCTGCAGGCCAGGTCTTTTCCCGTGCAGGCATGCAGTTCGACCGTGTAATCGTGTCCGGTTTGCCGCGCACGGTCCAGACCGCGCAGCGCGTGCTGGCCGAAACCGGGCAGAAGATCGACCTCGAACGCTGGCCGGACCTGGAAGAGCTGCGCGGCGGCAAGCTGACGGCCATTCCTGACGAGCAGCTGCGAGAAGCCTTCGTCGGCGCCTTCGATGGATTGGTGCCTGAAAGCAAGCAATTCCTCGGCGGCGAAACCATTGGCCAGCTCATGGACCGCGTGCACCCGGCCATCGACCGCCTGCGCACGCAAAAGGACTGGGACACGGTTCTGCTGGTGCTGCATGGCGGCGTCAATCGCGCCATCCTGTCCCACGCGCTGACCAACCAGCGTCTTTTCCTTGGCAACCTTGCTCAGACTGCCGGCTGCATCAACGCAATCGACGTCGGCGAGGATTCGGCCGACTGGGTGGTGCGCATGGTCAACTATTCGCCGGTTTCGGAGTTGCAGGACGAATCCCGGAACACGACGATGGAGGTCCTCTACGAGCAGTACATCAAATCGCGTTGAACGGAGAATAGTACGGTCGTACGATTTCATGCGGTAGAATTCTTCGAAAATCAAAATTCAATCAACTAGGAGACACGATGTACGAAGAATTCATCGGCACACGCCCGGTGTCGGAGCGTGCCAGGTTCGACGTCGACGCGCTGCAGGCCTGGATGCGCGCGCATGAGGAGGGCTTCTCGGGGGAATTGCAGGTCGAGCAGTTCAAGGGCGGCCAGTCGAATCCGACCTTCAAGCTCTCCTCCGATGGCAGGCACTACGTACTGCGCACCAAGCCGGGCCCGGCCGCCAAGCTGCTGGCATCGGCCCATGCGGTCGATCGCGAGTTCCGTGTCATGGATGCGCTGAACAGGGCCGGATTTTCCGCCGCACGGCAGCACTCGCTGTGCCTGGACGAGTCCGTGATCGGACGCGCCTTCTACATCATGGATTACGTCGAAGGCCGGGTGCTGTGGGACCAGTCGCTGCCCGGCATGAGCAAGGAAGAACGCAGCGCGATCTATGACGAAATGAATCGCGTGATCGCCCAGCTGCATACGATGGACTACGCAGCCATCGGCCTCGCCGACTACGGCAAGCCGGGCAACTACTTCGCCCGTCAGATCGAACGCTGGAGCAAGCAGTACCGTGCCTCGGAAACCGAAACCATCGAGGCAATGGATCGGCTGATCGAATGGCTGCCGCAGAACATTCCCGCGGGCGACGACACGAGCATCGTGCATGGCGACTATCGCCTCGACAACATGATCTTCCACCCGACCGAGCCGCGCGTGCTGGCCGTGCTCGACTGGGAACTCTCGACGCTGGGACATCCGCTGGCGGACTTTGCCTACCACTGCATGAGCTGGCACATCCAGCCCGGGAATTTCCGCGGCATCGCGGGGCTGGACCACGCCGCACTCGGCATCCCGGACGAAGAGCAATACATTGCCAAGTACAGCGCGCGCACCGGAAAGACCATCCCGCGCGGCGACTGGAACTTCTACCTCGCCTACAACATGTTCCGCCTGGCCGGCATCCTGCAGGGGATCATGAAGCGGTACGTCGACGGCACCGCAGCCAGCGAGCAGGCGCTCAAGGCAGGCAAGTCGGCGCGACCGATGGCCGAGATGGGGTGGAGCTACGCGCAAAAAGCCTGAGCAAGCGCTCGGCACGGGAAACGAAGGCGCTGCATAATCGTGCAGCGCCTTTTTCATCGACTCACCGCAGGGAGCCAACAATGATCGACGTCTATACCTGGCCAACGCCCAATGGGCACAAAGTCCACATC
>JAEZHR010000370.1 GCA_023416415.1 Pseudomonadota bacterium | reverse complement strand
GATTGAAGAAGTGCATGCCGATGAAGCGCTCCGGACGCGCGAGCGCGGCCGCCAGCTTGGTGATCGACACCGACGAGGTATTGCTGGCGATGATCGCTTCCGGCCTGGAGATGGCGTCGAGCTCCTTCAGGATCGCGATCTTGATGTCCACGTTCTAAGTCGCGGCTTCGATGATGATGTCGGCTTTCGCCAGCGCGCCGACCGACGTGACCGGCTCGATCGCGGCCAGCACACGATTCTTGTCGGCAGCGCTCATCTTGCCCTTCTCGACCATGCGCCCCAGGCTCGATGCGATCGCATCCACGCCACGCTGCACGCGTGCCTCGTCAATGTCGCGCAATACCACTTTCAATCCGGCGGCCGCGCACACCTGCGCAATACCGCTGCCCATCAAGCCGGCGCCGATCACGCCTACGGTTTCGATTTTCATGTTGCCCTTTCAATTGAACAGGTCGCTGCCGGCACGACGACCGTGCAGCGTCACGACCGCCTCGCGGAACGGACATGAGCGCTTGCAACATGCGTGCCACGAGGAAATCAACGGCTGCATGCGGTGCATGTGATGCCGACACAGGCACTGTGCGTATTACGCACAGCCGGCCTGTCTGCACGGTAGACATTTCATATCTCCTAAGCACGTGGATCGCCCGGAAAAAGTCCATGGAATGAAACTTGCGACTGGGAAAGAGACGTAACGCATGTAGACACAGGCCCGGTCTCGATGCATGCGCGACGACTCACGCGTACTCGGTCAGCGGCGGACCGGCGTATCGGATCGGATAAGATGCCAGTTCGCCAATTTTGGATCAGGCGACCGTCACGGCTGCAGAGCGAGGGACAGGGGGGAGACGCGTGCCGGCACGGCGCCAAGTGCGTACGACGGGCATGGAAGAACCGATGAACAAAAAGAACATGACAATGCAAAACGCTCTCGCTGCATCGAACGAGGCATACAAGCAGGCGCCAGGCATCCTGCTGTTCCAGAGCGACGTGCTGCCGGATGCCGACATCCGTTTCAACAGCTGGCTGCAGCAGGAAGAACTGCCTGCCCTTCTCGCCATTCCCGGCTTTCGCCGTGCGCGCCGCTACCGCGCGGTGGAGGCGCAGCCGACCTACCTGACTGTCTATGATTGCGACGAGGTCGGTGTTCTTACATCGCCCGCCTACAGGAAGCGCGACGATCCCGCCGGGCCGGCGGCAAGGGAGATTGCTGCGGCACTGCGCAATCCGCTGCACATTGCATGCAGCGAAACCTGGGCCGTCGGTCGCGGTACCGGAGGCGGCGCAGTACTCGTGCAGTGCAGGGCCACAACGCGTGAGCGTGAAGGCGATGCACGCAGCTTCCTCCGCGACGCCTTCGCACCGCCGCTGATGCGGGCCGACCACGTGGTACGCATCGCACTGTGGGAAGCCGATGACGTACTCGTCGCGGCCGGGCACGCCGCCGGTCCTGCGCACTGGATGCTGTTCATCGAGACGCTGGACCTGTCGCGCACCATGCTCGCCCTGCATGCGCATGTGCTCTCTTGCGTGGGCGCACACACAGGCCTGCTGATCAGCACATGGGCAAAGTACCAGCTCATGTTCGAATGCGAGGCAGGCCCTGCCCCGGTAACGCCGCAGCGAACGTAATCGGCGCCTTCGGCCGGCACCGCCCCGCGTCGGTGGCCGCGCGCTATTCCGTCGGCAACTTTTTGTATAGGTAGGCGCGCGAGATGCCGAGCTCTTCGGCGACCTTCTTCTTGTTGCCGCGGTGACGGACCATGGCCTCGCGGATCATGGTCTTCTCCAGCTCTTCGACCGCATCCTGCAAGCGTGCGCCGGCCAGCGGGGCCGCCACGGGCACGGGAGGAGTCTCCGCCGGCAAGGTCGCGTCGGCGAACGCCGTGGCGGCAAGCGGCAGCGGCCGGAAGTCCTTGATGGTGATCTCGGGTCCGTCGCAAAAGATCGCCGCCTTCTCGACTTCGTGCAGCAGCTGGCGCACGTTGCCCGGCCATGGCAGTTCGCGCAGGTAGTCGTAGACGCGCCGGTCGACTCGCTTCACCGGCGCACGGTGGCGTTCGGCGAACGCGACCAGGAAGCTCTGCACCAGGTCGGGAATGTCTTCCAGACGTTCACGCAGGCTTGGCATGCGAATGGTCACGCCGCTGATGCGATAGTAGAGATCGAGGCGGAACTCGCCGCTGGCGATCATCTCCTGGAAGTTGCGGTTGCTGGCGCAGATCAGGCGGAAATCCGAGTGCCGCTGGCGGTCGCCGCCGACGCGCTCGAACATGCCGTCCTGCAGCACGCGCAACAGCTTGACCTGCACCGACGGCGGCATGTCGCCGATCTCGTCGAAGAACAGCGAACTGTTGTCGGCCAGTTCGAACTTGCCTTTGCGGCCCTTCTTGTCGGCGCCCGTGAAGGCGCCGGCTTCGTAGCCGAACAGCTCGCTCTCCACCAGTTCGCTGGGCAGCGCGGCCGCATTCACGAACACCATCGGGTTTTCATTGCGCGGACTCAGCGCGTGCATCGCGTGCGCGGCCAGTTCCTTCCCGGTGCCGCTTTCGCCGACCAGCAGTGTCGGCACATGCAGCGGCGCGACCTTGATGATGTCTTCCTTGAGCTGGCGGATGGCCTCGCTGTTGCCGACCATTTTCTCCAGGCCGTAGGCGCGCCGCTTGATGCCCGAGAGCTCGTTGCGATAGAACTCCAGTTCCGAACGCAGCTTGGTCACTTCGCGGCTGAGCTCGTGCACGGTCTCCGGGCCCTTGAACATCACACGCCCAATCGCGCCGACCACCTTGCCGTTGTCGGAAATCGGAACGCGCATGACCACGCGCGTGACGCCGCCCATCTGCTGCGGCTTGCCGATCTCGGCCTTGCCGGTGCGCACGACTTCGTGCAGCTGCGTGTTTTCGATGACTTCGGTGACGTGGCGGCCGATGACTTCGCCGCGCTTGACCCCGAAGAACTGTTCGTGGACCGGCGGCAGGTGCTTCAGGCGCGCCTGGTCGTCCACGACCACCAGCGCTTCATATGGATTGCGCAGGAAGTAGTCGAAGATCACGTCGGCGAATTCGACGCCGACGATGAATTCGAACAGAGAGGAATCGACGGAAGTGGGCTGGATGAAAAAGGCGGTCGAGTCAGGCCCGGTTCGATAGACCGCGACCATCTTCATTTCACCATCGATGGCGATCAATCCCGAACGCTGCTGCTTTTTCTCCAGACCTTGCAGCAGCTGTCTCTGAATTCTGGGGTCGCTTCCAAAACCGGTTGCGAAAAGAACTTCTCTTTCCGGACTGGCAACCATGACGCCGAATCCGGCTACTCCATCTCTCATTTTGCGTCTTCTATGTCTTCAACGGGAACAACTGCCTCCGCGTCGATTGTCTCTCAAAAATACACATCTGTCTGACCGCATAGCGCACACGGCATTTTCTTGGCCCCGCAAGGTGCGCACACGGGCGGGGGCGGGTTGGCACGATCGTTGCTGTTCGGAACGGCGTTCAATACGAATCGAAGACTATGCTCCCCGCTGAAAAATTGCCTTTGCCCGGCCCCGGCGCTGCCCTCGATCAGCTCGACGGCATCCGCGTGCTTGATCTGACCACCTCCATTGCCGGCCCCTACGCCACGATGCTGCTGGCCGATCTCGGCGCAACCGTGGCCAAGGTCGAACGCCCCGGACGCGGCGACGACACGCGCGCCTGGGGCCCGCCCTTTCTCGATGGCGAATCGCTCTGGTTCCTGAGTGTCAACCGCAACAAGCACAGCATCGCGCTCGACTATTCAAAACCTGAAGGCCTGGCCGCCCTGCACGAACTGGTGAAAACTGCCGACGTCCTGATCGTCAATCAAGTCGCGCGCAGCCAGAAGAAACTCGGGGTCGACCATGAAACGCTGTCGGCGCTGAATCCGCGGCTGATCCACGTCTCGCTCACCGGCTTCGGCCTGACCGGCGCGAAGCAGAACGCCCCCTGCTACGACCTGATCGCCGAGGGATACAGCGGCGTGATGGACCTCACCGGCGAACCGGAGAACGATCCGCAGAAAGTCGGCCCGCCGGCGGCCGCCC
>JAEZHR010000171.1 GCA_023416415.1 Pseudomonadota bacterium | reverse complement strand
CACGACAGAGCGTGGGAGAGACCGGACCGCATGCACTCACCGATGCGCTTGGCCTGGCCCGCCTGCAAGTGACAAAGGGCACGGACCATATTCACGCCATCTATCGGGAGGCGGTACCGGGAAGCACCAGGGTCACGGAAAACAGTTACGAGGCATTGCTCAGCTTTGCCGCGCACGACTAGGCAGATCTGACTACGCAGGATCTGGCCGGCCTCATCGCGTCCCGTTCCTTGCCTCGGCTACGGAACGACGTCATCTGGCTGTTGGCATGAAGGCAGGCGTCTCGCTGGTCCGCGTGATGCATGAACGCGACGCGCTTTGCAAGGCAAGCGGTTCAATGAAAGCCTGAGGAATCGCGGGCACACAGGAACCGCACTCTCGCAAATGCATGGCGTGCATCGATCCCATCGAAAGAAACGGTGCGCGTGCTGTGCAGGAAGCGGCATGGCCGGATGCACGTTGCCGCCGGCAGACGGGCGGAAGCCGTGGCATCGGTGGCGGGAAAGGCAGGCGCGGTGCCGAAACTCACCGGATCGACGGAGATTCCATCGTCCGGGCGGCAGTCTGAACGGCGATTGCTGCGCGCTCCCGCATCCAGCGATGCGCAGGAGCATCGTGGCATCGCTGGTGCCAGAGCATGCGTAGCGTGAACCCGTCAAGCTCCAGGGGCGGGTCGCGCACCTCCAGGCTTTCATGACGCGCCATGTACGCAGCAATGCGCTGCGGCACGGTCATGATCATGTCGGTCGCGGCTACGATGGCGGTCGATGCCATGAAGTGCGGCACGCGCACCGCAACGTTTCGCGGAGGCTGGCCCGATCTTTCCAGCGCAATGTCGACGACGCTTCGATCCCGTCCGGGCGAGCTGATCAGGACATGGCGCTGCGCGAGAAAGGTCGCAAGGTTCAGCGGCTGAGCCGCTGCCGGGTGTCCTCGCCGCATGAGGCATGCGAACCGGTCATCGAGTATCGCGCGCTGATAGATGCCGGCGGGCGCTTCACTGACGACACCCAGCACCAGATCGGCCTCGCCGGACTGAAGTCGTAGCGGCCAGTCGTCGCCGGCATCTTCCACCTCCATGCGCATGCCCGGCGCTTCGGCCAGAAGCGCTCCAAGCATCGAGGGCAAGGCGGTCAGGCTGGCGTAATCGACCGTCAGCACGCGCAAGCGCCCGGTATAGGACGCGGGTTCGAAGGGCGCGTCGTTCAACATGCTGCGCACCTCGTCCAGCACCCGGGCGACCTGCTGCGCCAGCGTCTGCCCCTTGGCCGTGGCAACCATCTCCGGACCGGCACGCACCAGCAATGGGTCGTTGAAGGTATCGCGCAGTCGGGCGAGCGCGCGGCTCATTGCCGGCTGGCTCATGGCAAGCCGTTGCGCCGCACGGGTGACGTGCCGTTCCGCCAGCAGCGCCTCCAGCACCACCAGCAAGTTCAGGTCGAGCGAACGAAGATTCGTTTCGTGCATCACGGGTATCCACCAAATGCATTGGAAGCATCATAACGCGGCACCTATGCTGCAGGCATGGATGTCCCCTTCATTGCTTCCACCAGGAGAAAGTCATGTATGCAGTCATAGGTGTTTCAGGAAAGACCGGCTCGGCCGTGGCCGAGACCCTGCTTCAACGCGGCCATGGCGTGCGGGCCGTGGTCCGACGCCGCGAGGCCGGCGAGGCATTCCGAAGCCGGGGTGCCGATCTGGCCTTGGCCGATCTCGCGAATCAGGATGCCCTCGCTGCCGCGCTCGAGGGGGTGGAAGGCGCTTATGTCATGACGCCGCCACTCCTTGAAGCCCCCGATCCGGACGGGATCAAGCGCGCGTTCATCCGCGCAATCCGTACCGGCGCCGAACAGGCCGGCGCACCGCCACTCGTGGTGCTCTCGTCACTGGGCGCTCACCTGCCCGCCGGCACCGGGCCGGTCGAGCTTCTGCATGAGATGGAACAGGTCCTGCGCG
The DNA here is from genome assembly GCA_023416415.1 of Pseudomonadota bacterium. GTDB lineage: Bacteria > Pseudomonadota > Gammaproteobacteria > Burkholderiales > Burkholderiaceae_D > Noviherbaspirillum. The sequence continues at coordinate 1,314 of JAEZHR010000171.1, read as the reverse complement.
ATTACCCGGGCAACGTGAGCTTCCTGCGCCCGCCCTATTTCCTCGACAACTGGATGGAGGCGATCGGGCCGGCGATGGCGGAAGGGATTTTCCCGTCGTTTATCGCGCCAGGCGTCGCCATCGATATGGCCTCGACCGCGGAAATTGGCCATGTTGCAGCGGACCTGCTGCGCGAAAGCGGCAACGGCCATCGCGTGGTGGAACTGCAAAGCGCGCAGCGTTACAGCGCACAGGACCTCGCATCCGAGCTGGGGCGCCTCCTGGGCAAATCCCTTGAAGTGGCTTACCCGCCCCGCAACGCGTGGCACGACATTCTCATCGGCGCCGGGCTCTCCCCGGCAGGCGCCGCGCAGATGGCCGCGCTGATCGACGGCATCAACGATGGCCGCATCGGCCCCAGCGGCGAGGGCGAATGCCGAATCGTCAGGGAAGGACCGAGTGCCGTCTTCCGTCGCCTGCTGGAGGGCGAATCCCCCGGCGTACCGGCATCAGCCCTCACATTGCAAGAAGGAACCCCCAACCGGTCAGCACCACGACGACAACCCACGGTGCCACCTTCCATACCGACAGCATCATGAATCCCGCCAGTGCCGCGACGAAATCCGACGGACTGCCGATTGCGCTGGTCCAGACCGGATCATAGAGCGCGGCACCGAGAATGCCGACCACTGCCGCATTTGCGCCGCGCATCGCGGCTTGCGCATCGGGTCGCTTGCGCAGGCCGTCCCAGAACGGCAGCATGCCGTAGACCAGCAACAGGCCGGGCAGGAAGATCGCGACCAGCGCGAGCGTGCCGCCGATCAGTCCGTTGGGTGACGGACCGGCGGCAGCCCCGAGGTAGGCAGCCAGGGCGAACAAGGGGCCGGGAAGCGCCTGCGCAAAGCCGTAGCCGGCGAGGAAGTCTTCCTTGTTCAGCCAGCCCGGCGTGACGACTTCGGCCTGCAAAAGCGGCAGCACCACATGGCCGCCGCCGAAGACCAGCGCGCCCGAGCGGTAAAAGGCATCGAACAAGGCCACGCCCTGCCCTGCGCCTGCCTTCACCAGCAGCGGCAGGCCCAGCAGCAGGAGCGCGAAAAGCAGCAGAGCCGCAAGCGCCTGGGGGCGCGCCACGGGCATGCGCAGCTGTCCTTGCGTTTCCTGTGCCGGCGCACGACAAAGTCGCCACCCCACCAGCGCGCCGAGTCCGATCGTCACCACCTGCGAGAGCGCACCGCCCACGAGCAGCACGAGGGCGACTGCGGCCAGCGCAATGGCCGCTCGTGGCCGATCCGGCGCAAGCGTGGCCGCCATGCCGCGCACGGCATGTGCAACCAC
>JAEZHR010000164.1 GCA_023416415.1 Pseudomonadota bacterium | reverse complement strand
CGCCGAAGATTTCGCCGGCATCCGCGGCTATCAGGCCGGCGACTCGCTCAAGCAGCTTGCCTGGCGGCAGATCGCACGCGTCGATCCGGCCTTCGGCGGCGCCCTTGTCACCAAGCAGTTCGAAGGTGGTGCCGGCGGCGAGATTATGCTCGACATTGATAGCTTGCCGGCCACACTGGATGGCGAGGCCAGGTTGTCGCGCCTGACGCGCTGGGTAATCGAAGCGGAGGCCCGCGGCCTGCCCTATGCACTGCGTCTGGGCAAGGTTCAGATTGCCGCCTCGGTCGGTCCGGCCCATCACGAATCCTGCCTGCGCGCACTCGCGCTGCACCCGGCATGAGGGGCGCACGCAATACCTTCCTCGCCTCGCTGTCCAGCGGACGCCCGATGTCCGCCGACAAGGCGAACATGCTGTTGCTGCTGGCCACCTGTGCGCTGGTGCTGCTACCGCATGTCGGCGCCCTGCCGCTGTGGGTGACTCCTGCATGCGCCGCGCTGATGGTCTGGCGCGCCTGGGTCACCTTCCGCGGCAACCGGCTGCCGCCGCGCTGGTTGCTGTCGCCGCTGGCAGCGCTCGCCATAGCGGGTGTTGTACTCACCTACCGCACGCTGTTCGGTCGCGAAGCCGGAGTGGCGATGCTGGCGCTGCTGCTGGCCCTGAAGCTGCTGGAGATACGAGCCAAGCGCGATCTGTTCGTGGTGCTGTTCCTGTGCTTCTTCCTGCAACTGGCCAGCTTCTTTCATTCGCAATCGATTGCCGCCGCCGCCCTGACCGTGCTGGCCGTGATCGCCATTCTTTCCACCCAGCTTTCGTTCCAGTACACGGGCGCGATACCGCCGCTGACTCGCCGCGTGCGTCTGGGGGCGACCATCGTCGCGCTGGCCATTCCCCTGACCCTTGTGCTGTTCGTATTCTTCCCCCGCATCAACAGTCCGCTGTGGGGCACGCCGAAGGATGCCTACGGTGCGCTCACAGGTTTGTCCGAAACCATGTCCCCGGGAAATATCTCCAGGCTGGCGCAATCGGACGCGATCGCCTTTCGCGCACGGTTCGAAGGCCCCGTGCCGGACAAGAGCCGGCTCTACTGGCGCGGTATCGTGATGGGCGAATTCGATGGCCGTACCTGGCGCCCTCCATCACAGCCCCTCCAGGCCGCACAGCCAGTGCAGATCGCGTTGCGCGGCCCGGCCGTACCGTATCAGATCACGCTGGAACCGCACGGCAAGCACTGGCTATTCGTGCTCGACGTGCCGCGCGAACTGCCACGCATCGAAGGCAATGCCGTCAACGTAGCGTCGGCGCTGCAACTTCTCTCCGCGCAGCCGATCAATAGCCGCATTCGCTACGACGCGGTATCCCATGTCGATTACGTCCTGCAGGCAAGTGCATCCTCCGCCGCGCTTTCGCACTGGCTCAGGCTTCCGGCCGGCTTCAATCCGCGTGCGCGCGAACTTGCCCTGCGCCTGCGCGCCGAGACAGGTGATGCCGAAGCGGCGATTGACGCCGTGCTGGGCATGTTTCGCGAGCAGCCCTTCCGCTATACGCTCGAGCCGCCCCTGCTGGGCCCGCATTCGGTCGACGCGTTCCTGTTCGACACGCAAGCCGGCTTCTGCGAACACTATTCAGGCGCCTTCGTCGTGCTGATGCGCGCCATGGGCATTCCGGCGCGCGTGGTGACCGGCTATCAGGGCGGCACGATCAACCCTACCGACGGTTACCTCACGGTGCGCCAGTCCGACGCGCACGCCTGGGCGGAAGTCTGGCTGCACAAGCGCGGCTGGGTACGGGTCGATCCGACTGCAGCAGTCGCGCCCGAGCGCATCGAGCAGAACCTGGCGAGCCTGATTCCGCCGACAGCGCTCGGCGGCCTCATGACGCTCGACGCATCGAAAAGCATGCTTGTGACGCAGTGGCTGCGCCTGCGTCACGGCTGGGAAGCGCTGAACAACTCCTGGAACCAGCTCGTGCTCAGCTACACGCTCGATCGCCAGCGCGACATGTTGCGCCGACTCGGGTTTGAGCGCGGCGACTGGGCAGTCCTCGCCGGACTGCTGGGCGTTGGCATGGTGATTTCGCTTGCCATCACCGCTCTGCTGACAGGCTGGCGCCAGAAACGACATGACCCGCTGGAAGCGCTCTACCAGTCGCTGTGCCATAAAATGGCCCGGCGCGGACTGCCCCGCATGCCGCACGAGGCTCCGCGCACTTACAGCGCGCGCCTGACCGCGCCCGAATCCCCTCTGGAACCTCGCCAGAAAGCCGCCGTTGCGCGCTTTCTTTCCGCCTACGAAGCGCTGCGCTACGGCGTGCCGATCACGCCCATCACGCTTGCGCAGCTCAAGAATCTCCTATCAGAATGCCGATGAATCCTTTCCGAACCACCTTCGCCGCAAGCGCATCCGACAACGCACTTTCCACCAAACCCCGGGCAGCTGCTGCACGGGTCATGCTTGCCGCCCTCGGCGTATGCGCCGTGCTGGGGGCGCACGGCGCGCAGGCACAGCAAGCCGTCGCCACGCCTGCGGCACAGCGGCCGGCCAGCTTCCTGCAATGGCAAGATGTGCAGCAATTCATCGAACGCATGGTCAGCGAGCATCGTTTCGAGCGCACGGCATTGGAAGGCCTGTTCCGCGAAGTCCGCCACACCGAACGCACGATCCGGCTTGTCATGCCAGCGCCGCCGGGCAAGCCCAAGGACTGGCAGGCCTACCGGGCTCGCTTCGTCGATCCGGTGCGCATCGATGCCGGCGTCGCGTTCTGGAACGATCATGCACAGGCATTGGAACGCGCCCAGCAACAATACGGCGTGCCGGCCGAGATCATCGTCGCCATCATCGGTGTGGAAACGATTTACGGTCGCCATACCGGCAACTTCCGTGTGGTTGATGTCCTCGCCACGCTCGGATTTGACTACCCCGAGCTGCCGAATCGTGATGCGCGCATGCGATTCTTTCGTGGCGAACTCGAAAACACCCTGCTGTATGCTCGCGAGTCAGGAATCGACCCGATGAGCCTGCTTGGGTCTTACGCGGGCGCGATTGGCTGGCCTCAGTTCATGCCTGGCAGCATCCGTCGCTGGGCGGTCGACTTCGACGGCAATGGGCGCATCGATCTGCGCAATTCGCCGGTGGACGCCATCGGCAGCGTTGCCAACTTCCTGGTCGAGCATGGCTGGAAAGCCGGCGCACCGCTGGTGTTTCCGGCCACGGTCCACGACGTTGACGGCACGCGCGCATGGGAGGCCTTCCTCGGGCAGGGACTGGAGGCGAAGTTTTCGCTGGAAGAATTGATTCAGGCCGGTGTGCGCCCGGACATGCAGCCGCCCTCCGACATGCGTTTCGGACTGGTCGACCTGCAGAACGGCACACGATCGACTGAATACTGGCTTGGCGCCGACAACTTCTTTGCCATCACCCGCTACAACCGCAGTTTCTTCTATGCGATGTCGGTGATCGATCTGGGACGGGCGATACGCGCGGCCCGAGCGTACTGAGCATGCCTTGACCGCGCAGGATCAACGGCACGCGGCCATCAGCTGTTCTTCAACGCAACCGGCTCGATCGTAACGGAACGCTCGCCGTCCGACAGCAGGACCTGGCCATCCTGAATCGTCGCCTGCAGGCGCATCGTACGCTGAGCCATTGCCGCCAGCTCTGAGCATGCGGCCGAGTCCAGGGTCAGCACGCGCACGTTTTTCGAGTGCGTCACCCTGGAGCCAAGCTGTTTCCACCATGGCGCGGTCACGCCGTAAGCGTAGACGAGAATTTCCCGTGCGCGTCCGCTGGCCTTCAGCAGGCGTCTTTCGTCCGGCAGGCCGACATCGATCCATTGCTCGATCGCTCCCGTCAGGTCCTTGCGCCACAAATCCGGCTCGTCCTCGGTCGACAGGCCTCGACCAAAAGTCAACGCCGGATCGGCATTCAGGGAAAAGGCCAGCAGGCGGATCATCATGCGTTCGTCCGTCTCCGACGGATGGCGCGCAATGGTCAGCGCGTGATCGGCGTAATAGTGGCGGTCCATGTCGGCCACTTGCAGCTCTGCCTTGTAAATCGTTGCCTTCAATGCCATTGCTTCTCCCTGAAAGAGGCGCAAGTGTAGCGCGGCGGCGCATAATGCGCGCTTGCCGAAAGAGAGAAAGCATGCACAGCCTGAATCAGACCGAACAAGACACAATCCTCGCGCAGGTGCGCCACTGGCTGGAAGCCGCCGTAATTGGCTTGAATCTGTGCCCTTTTGCAAAATCGGTCCATGTGAAGGGGCAGATCCGCACGATCGTCAGCAAGGCGTACACGGAAGAAGAATTGCGCGACGACTTGCGCACCGAACTGGAGTACCTGCGAGACACTGCCGCAGATCAGGTGGACACGACACTGTTGGTTCATCCCTTCGCATTGTCGGATTTTTACGATTTCAACGATTTCCTCGACGTGGCCCAGACGGAGCTGGAAAATCTGGATCTGGACGGGGAAATCCAGATAGCCAGCTTCCACCCGGCCTACCAGTTCGCCGACACCGAGCCAGGCGACGTCACGAACTGTACCAATCGCGCGCCTTTCCCGATCCTCCATTTGCTGCGCGAGGCCAGCATTGATCGCGCGGTGCAGGCCTTTCCGGATGCAAGCGAAATCTATGAACGCAACATGGAAACCATGCACAAGCTCGGCATGGACGGATGGAAGCGTTTGATGAGCCAACGGGAAGGATGACATCGCGCCGATTGCGACGCCTCAAGACCACGTGAATTCGCCTCGCTAGAATCCTGAAAACTCTGCGCGGCGCGACGAGCACTTGCTTTCAGCGAAGTTGCCCTTAATTGCTATATAGCGCCCGTGCTTGGGTAGCCATTGTTGTTTTTTGGCAATTTTCGACCTACCCCATCCCTTGGTAACGGAAGGCTGGGTGCCCCGAGCATGATTTTTCCCCGATGTATTATCAGGCGCTCTGTACAACCTACTTGCAGTATGGAATTATTGGGACTATGACTACTAAAACAGGCAACCCCATGAATAGCAACCGCCTTGCCGACCAGGTAAATTACGACCCCAACAATCTGCTGGACGCTCTGATCGAGAAACTTAACCTGAAAAACGACGCTGCGCTGTCGCGCGCACTGGAAGTCGCTCCTCCCGTCATCAGCAAAATCCGCCACCGCCGCTTGCCGGTCGGCGCCTCGTTGCTGATCCGCATGCACGAAGTCAGCGACCTGTCGATCAAGGAACTGCGCACGCTGATGGGCGACCGTCGCGATAAGTTCCGCATCAGTGACAAGCAGTTCAAGCCGAAGGAACCGGTTGGCGAGGCTGCTTCCGCCGCTGCAGCCCCCGATTCCGAAAACCCGTCTTCCGAGCAGTAAGTTCACACGCCGGCGTGTACCTGCCGATCAGGCAAGAAACACGCCGGTGGACAGATAGCGATCGCCCCGATCGCAGATGATGAACACGATGGTGGCGTTTTCCACCGTCTCTGAAATCCGCAGCGCTACCTCGCAGGCCCCCGCTGCGGAAATCCCGCAGAAAACTCCCTCTTCCGCTGCCATTCGGCGCGCCATCTGTTCGGCCGCAGCCTGGCTGACATGCTCGACCTGGTCAACGCATGATCTGTCGAAGATTTTCGGCAGATACGCTTCCGGCCACTTGCGGATACCAGGTATCTGCGAACCCTCTTCCGGCTGCGCGCCGATGATGCGGACCTCCGGATTCTGTTCCCGCAAGTAGCGCGAGACGCCGACGATCGTGCCCGTGGTGCCCATCGCGCTGACGAAGTGGGTGATGCGTCCTTCGGTATCGCGCCAGATTTCCGGCCCAGTGGTTTCGTAATGCGCACGGGGATTGTCGGGATTGGCAAACTGGTTAAGGATCAGGCCACGGCCTTCCTTTTGCATCTGTTCGGCAAGGTCGCGCGCATATTCCATGCCGCCGGCCTTCGGCGTGAGCACGATCTTCGCGCCGTAGGCAGCCATGCTCTGGCGCCGCTCCTCGCTCAGGTTCTCCGGCATCAGCAACACCATCTTGTAGCCGCGAATGGCAGCAGCCATCGCAAGGGCAATGCCGGTATTGCCGCTGGTAGCCTCGATCAGAGTGTCGCCCGGCTTGATCTGGCCGCGGGCCTCGGCGTTCTTGATCATGGACAGCGCCGTCCGGTCCTTCACCGATCCGGCCGGATTGTTTCCTTCCAGCTTGCCGAGGATGACGTTGTTGCGGCGGGCGGCGCTTTCACCGGGAATGCGCTTGAGTTGCACCAGCGGAGTATTGCCGATGGTGTCTTCGATGGTCAGGTAAGCCATTGAGTATGCACGACTGCGAAAGACACCATTGTAATCGCAGACACGGAAACGACGCCCGCAGGAAAGACGGGCGTCGCGCAAATCCTTACTTTGCAGCTGCAGGCTTGGCCTGCGATGTCTTCACTGGCTTCGGTGCCGCTGCAGCACGCGCAACCCCATTGACGGTCAGGCCGGCGGCCGAAAGCGCTGCGGCCTTCTTTTCACCGATACCCGCCACGCGCGCTTCGAAGTCCGGCCAATCCTTGAATTGCGCCTTCTTCCGCTCCTCGGTGATGCGTTTCGAAGTCGACTGGCCAATGCCCTTGATGCCTTCAAGCGCAGCCGGCGTCGCCGTGTTGACGTCGACTTGGGCGAACGCCAGCCCCGCACTCATGAACAATCCCAGAGCGACAAGCAGAACCTTCTTCAACATGAAATCCTCCTGTAAAAAATGAAAAGCGTAGTTGCAATATTTGCAACTACGCTCCCACAGTAGTGATTTTGTGTGTAACTAGCAATCTTCCTGCTCGAACAACTCCTCTGCCGTCACCACCGACGTTCCCAGCTTTCCTACCACGATTCCGGCGGCACGATTGGCGAGGGTAACCGCCTCAGGCAGCGACATCCCTGCACCCAATGCCGCTGCCAGGGCGGCAATGACGGTATCGCCGGCACCGGACACGTCGTACACTTCGCGCGCCTGCGTGGCGAAGTGCATCACTTCTTCGCGCCGATACAGGCTCATGCCTTCCTCCGACCGGGTCAGCAGCAAGGCCTCGACCTCCAAATCCGCGCACAACTGCCGGACCCTGGCTGCAAGGTCGTCCTCGTTGCGCCATGCACCGACGATCTGACGCAATTCAGCCTTGTTCGGTGTCAGCACGCTTGCCCCCCGGTAGCGGGAGAAATCGTCGCCCTTGGGATCGACCAGCAGCGGCTTGCCCGCGCGCCGGGCGGCCGCGATCATCTCGGGCGCATTCACCAGCGCACCCTTGGCGTAGTCGGAAAGAATCGCCACATCGCACTGAGGAAGCAAGGCATGGAAACGGGTAAGCTTGTCTCGCAGGATCGCCTCGGAGGGAGGTCGCTCGAAGTCGATGCGCAGCAACTGCTGCTGCCGGCCGATCACACGCAGCTTCACGACAGTAGACACCGCGGGGTCGCGATATAGGCAGCCGCCGATGCGTTGGCGGTCAACCATTTCCAGCAGGCGGTTGCCGCCTTCATCCATGCCGACCACACCGAGCAGCGTCGGCTGCGCAGAAAGCGCCGCCAGATTGCGCGCCACATTTGCGGCGCCGCCGAGCCGCTCTTCACAGCGCTCGACGCGAACTACCGGGACCGGTGCCTCTGGCGAAATGCGACTGACGTCGCCGAACCAGTAGCGGTCCAGCATCACGTCGCCTGCGACGAGAATACGCGCGCTGGAGAAGGAGACCGGCATGCTCATGCGCTTTCGCCTCCGATCGACCGGACGAAAGCAGATCGCCGGCACCGGCGCGAGCGACGAAAGGAAATATCGAATCCCCGATGGGACCAACCGAAAAAGAGTCCCCCGCAATAACTGATGGATCTCATGCGCGCGCGATCACAAGACCGCCGCGCAAAACATCAACCCATGACGTTCAGTTCTTCGCTGCGGCGGGGTGGATAGGTTTCCCACTGGTTGCAGCCCGGGCAATGCCAATAGAACTGGCGTGCCTTGAAGCCGCACTGGCTGCACTGGTAGCGCGCCAGCTTGCGGGTATAGCCGTGCACGAGGTTCTTGACGAAGGACAGTTCAGGCAACACCTCCGGCGGCGCATTCATCAAGCGCGCCTCCATCAGCTTGTCCAGCCCGAGCAGGGTCGGCGCCCGACGCAGCTCGTCGCTGACGATCTGGTTGGCCGCTTCCACTCCGTCCTGTTCCAGGACCGCCTTGAACACGACTTCCAACAGATCAATGGAGGGTGCCTCGGCGAGATAGTTCTTCAGCAAGTTGACGCCTTCTTGAGGACGCCCAACTGCACGATAACCATCCATCAGGCGCTGGGCGACGAGCGCAACATGAGGCACGCTCTGATGCTCGACCCGTCGCCAGGCCTGCAGGGCTGCCTCGACTTCGCCGCGCGCCATGTGCACATCACCCGTCAGGATCGTCGCGCGCACGTTGTGGCGATCTTCGGCCAGCGCCTTTTCAAGCATTTCCAGCGCAGCGTCGGAGCGTGTTCGTACCAGTTCGTCCTCGGCCAGTTCGCAGTAGAACTGGGCGATCTCCTTCTGGCGCCCGCCTGCGCCGGATTCCTGCAGCGCGCGCGCGGCCTCGATGGCACGCACCCATTCCTTCTCGCGCTGATAGATCTCGAGGAGTGCGCGGCGCGCCTGAGCCCCGTAAGGCGTGTCGACCAACCGGTTGAAGGTTTCCTCAGCGCGATCGAGCAGACCGGCCTTCAGGTAATCCTGTCCGAGTTCGAATTGCGACTGCGCCTTGTATGCGGACGGCAGGTCGGGGCGCGCCAGCAAGTTCTGGTGCACGCGGATGGCGCGCTCGATCTCGCCACGGCGACGGAACAGGTTGCCCAATGCAAAGTGCAATTCGATGGTTTCCGGATCGAGAGTGACGATCTCGATGAAGGCATCAATGGCCTTGTCCGGCTGATCGTTGAGCAGGAAGTTGAGTCCCTTGAAATAACCACGCGGCAAGGTGCGAGACTCGGAAACGAGCTGGCGGATGTCAACACGTGCGGCTATCCAGCCGAGTGCGAAAAAGACGGGGATGGCCAGCAGCCACCAGGTTTCGAATTCCATGCGTTATGTATGTGGGTGGCCCGGTGGCCTCAGTGAGGAATGATGCCCTCGGCGGGTGGCGGACTGGGGACATTGCTCTGCGCCTGCTCCAGGCTGGCCACCTGGCGCTTCTGGCGCGCCACTTCACGCCGCTGCCGAAACACGGTGGGCAACATCGCAATGATTCCGAACGCCGCACCTGCAACGAAGAAGCCCAGCAGGAGCAACACCAACGGGCCACGCAATTCGTATCCCCAGAAGAAGCTCAGTACGGCTTCCTGAGTGTTTTTCAGGGCGAAGCCGAAAAAAACGATGAAGAGAAGGGCTGCAACGATTCGGAATACATATTTCATGCGCAACCTTCTAGTTGGCTGTTATGCGGCACGCGCGAAAGCGTGCTTCTGGCACGGTAATGAGACGGAATTGTACGTGAAACAAGGTCAGGATGAGGGATGCCGCCAGCCTAGATGGGCGCTCGCCAAAGAAAAACGGCATCCGCAGATGCCGTTTCATGATTGCCTGTGCCGTGAATAACCTAGTCGTCCTTGATCGGCTGGCCCACCATGGCGTCCACCCTTTCACGCAAGTCCTTGCCGGGCTTGAAGTGCGGAACCCTTTTCTCGGGAACCATCACCTTCTCGCCTGACTTCGGGTTGCGACCGATGCGCGGAGGCCGCCTGTTCAGCGAAAAACTGCCGAAGCCCCGAATCTCGATACGCTGGCCACGGGCCAGCGCATCGGTCATCGCATCAAGGATGGTCTTGACGGCGAAATCCGCATCCTTTGCAACCAGTTGCGGATATCGTTCGGCCAGACGGGCAATCAGCTCCGACTTTGTCATTTACGCGGGGACAATTACTGCTTGTTGTCGAGCTTGGCCTTGAGCAGAGCGCCCAGGCTGGTGGTGCCGGAGGCGGCGGCGGAATCCGACGACATCTTCTGCATCGCTTCCTGGGTTTCCGCGTTGTCCTTGGCCTTGATCGACAACTGGATGCTGCGGGTCTTGCGGTCGATGTTGATGATCATTGCCTCGACGCTGTCGCCTGCCTTCAGGTGGGTACCGGCATCTTCCACGCGATCACGGGAGATTTCGGAAGCACGCAAATAGCCTTCGACTTCATCGCTGAGCGCGATCACGGCGCCCTTGGGCTCCACCGACTTGACGGTGCCGTTCACGATCGCACCCTTGTCGTTCATTGCGGTGAAGTTGTTGAACGGATCGCCTTCGAGCTGCTTGACGCCCAGCGACACACGCTCGCGCTCTACGTCGATAGCCAGCACCACGGCTTCGAGCTCGTCGCCCTTCTTGAACTTGCGCACGGCTTCTTCGCCGGCTTCGGTCCAGGACAGGTCGGACAGATGCACCAGTCCGTCGATGTTGCCCGGCAGACCGATGAACACGCCGAAGTCGGTGATCGACTTGATAGCGCCCTTCACCTTGTCGCCCTTCTTGTGGTTGATGGCGAAATCGTCCCACGGATTCGGCTTGCACTGCTTCATGCCGAGGGAGATGCGGCGACGCTCTTCGTCGATTTCCAGGACCATGACTTCCACTTCGTCGCCCAGCTGGACAACCTTCGACGGAGCCACGTTCTTGTTGGTCCAGTCCATTTCGGACACGTGCACCAGACCTTCGATGCCCTGTTCGACTTCCACGAACGCACCGTAGTCGGTCAGGTTGGTGACCTTGCCGAACAGGCGGGTACCTTGCGGGTAACGGCGGGAGAGGCCGGTCCACGGATCGTCGCCCAACTGCTTGACGCCCAGCGAAACGCGGTTCTTTTCCTGGTCAAACTTGAGGACCTTGGCGGTGATTTCCTGGCCGACGGACAGCACTTCCGACGGGTGACGCACACGACGCCATGCCAGGTCGGTGATGTGCAGCAGGCCGTCGATGCCACCGAGGTCGACGAACGCACCGTAGTCGGTGATGTTCTTGACGATACCGTTGACGATGGTGCCTTCCTTCAGGGTTTCGAGCAGCTTGGCGCGCTCTTCGCCCATGGATTCCTCGATCACGGCGCGGCGCGACAGCACAACGTTGTTGCGCTTGCGATCCAACTTGATGACCTTGAATTCGAGGGTCTTGCCTTCGTACGGAGTGGTGTCCTTGACCGGACGGGTGTCGACCAGCGAACCCGGCAGGAAGGCACGGATGCCGTTGGTGTGCACAGTCAGGCCGCCCTTGACCTTGCCGGTCACGGTACCGTTGACGATGTCGCCGGATTCCATCGCCTTTTCGAGGGCGAGCCAGGAAGCCAGACGCTTGGCCTTGTCGCGCGACAGGATGGTGTCGCCAAAGCCA
>JAEZHR010000134.1 GCA_023416415.1 Pseudomonadota bacterium | reverse complement strand
CGGCTTTTCCAGGCGTGCCGTGCGGCAGGGGGGGCGATTTCTTGGCGACAGGGGGCGTGCGGGTGCCAGGCTTGGACGGAACGCTTTTGGCCTTGATGAACTCGGAGGACATCTCGGACTCGATCGCATTGATCTTCAGGACTGTAGCGCGGGCCGTTCCTGCATCACGCGTGACCACGCGCTGATCGGTGCGCGCACCGGAGGCTGCGGCGCGCTTGTGTGCGCCGTCCTTGACGGGATCCTGTTTCTGCCCGCTTTTCTTTCCGAAGAGCGAAAAAATCCCCACGTTATCCCTTGGTTAGCGATGATGGGCACCCTGCTTCGCGAGAAGTGCAGGCCGCATGCGACGGGTGCAAGTCTTCGCGTTGCGCAATTACATCGGCAGCAGGAAGATTTGTCAATGTTGCAAATATTTTACGCTTGATAATTTGCGGAGCTGCTTCGCACTGCATGCGCGAAAAGAGCGTTTCGGCCGGAAAGTAAAAAGCGCATGGCGCTTGCACGCCATGCGCTTGTCTGTTTCTGCATTGTCTTTCTTAGTCGCCGTACAGCTTCTGCTTGAGCTCACGTCGCTGCTGGGCTTCCAGGGAAAGTGTCGCAGTGGGGCGTGCCAAAAGTCGCGGAATGCCGATCGGCTCGCCGGTTTCCTCGCACCAGCCGTAATCGCCGGTTTCGATCGAAGCCAGTGCTTGCTGCACTTTCTTGAGCAGCTTGCGCTCACGGTCACGCGTACGCAGCTCCAGAGCATGCTCTTCCTCGATCGTGGCGCGGTCGGCCGGGTCGGGAACCACGACGGTTTCGCGCAGATGCTCGGTGGTCTCGCCGGCGTTCTTCAGCAGATCGCGTTCCAGTTGCTGCAGTCGCGCTCTGAAGAAGGCCAGCTGGGCCTCGTTCATGTAATCCTTCTCGCTCATCTGCAGAATCTGCTCTTCGGTCAGCAGGGCGCCGTCCTGAGGGGCGGCGGAGGTCGGTTTTGTCGTCTTGGTAGCCACTTCGCTTGCTTTCGAAACTGCGGGTTGCTCGGTTGTATCCGCCGGTCCTGCCGGTTTGTTCCCGGTCTTGGTGGGCGCGGATGCCTTGGTGGAACTCCTTGCTCCGGCACGTACGCCGGCATTTGTTGCGGATGTCGGGGAAGAGGCAGGCTTGCTTGCCCGCACTTTCGTCCCGCCTGCGTCTGATCTGGGCGCGGATTGTACCTGAGTTTCCGCCCGAGTTTTTGCTGTGCTTTGCGTGCGCCGGATATTTGGCTTCGCCAGGCTTGCAGCGTCTTTCGTCCCGGCTGCCGGGGCGGGGCGGGTCCGCTTGCCGCTGGAGGTGCTGCCTGCAGTCTTGGTCACGCTCGTTTTCATGCTGTCTCCTTCGACTTTCTGCAACAAGAACGCGTACCGCCACCAGCGCAAGCGCGCCAGCTTCAAGCGAGGTTCAATTTATACCAGACACTGTTCCAATCCGCGAACGAAAACGTCCTTTGGAAGCGACTTGCCGATGAAGACCATCTTGCTGCCGCGTGGCTCGTTTTCCGGCCATTTCGCGCCGATATCCGTTCCCATGGTCTGGTGAACACCCTGGAAAACCACCTTGCGATCGGCACCTTCCATCCAGAGGACGCCCTTGTACCGCAACATGCGCGGCCCGTAGACCTGCACCAGACTGCCCAGGAAATTGTCCAGCCGCGCGGTATCGAACGGGCGATCGCTCTTGAACGCGAAAGCGGCCACTTCATCACTGTGATGCGCATGATGATGGTCGCGCGCATGAGGATGATGGTGTTCGCAGTGAGTGCCGCAGTCGTGATCGTGATCATGCGCGTGAGCTTGTTCTTCAGCGGACAGGAAGTCCGGATCGAGATCGAGCTTGTCGTTGAGATTGAAGCCGCGCAGATCCAGCACCTCGGACACTGCCACCTGTCCGAAATTGGCAGGCACTTGCGGTGCGCGAGGGTTCATGCGGCGCAGTCGGGCGGTCAGGGCTTCCAATTGTCCCGCCTCGACCAGATCGATCTTGGATAGCAGCAGCTTGTCTGCGAAACCCGCCTGGCGTTGCGCTTCCTCGTGCTCGTCGAGCTGCTGCATCGCATGGCGTGCGTCGATCACGGTCACCACCGCATCGAGCATGTAATGGAAGCCAACCTCGTCATCCATGAAGAAGGTTTGGGCCACCGGGCCGGGATTGGCCAAGCCCGTTGTCTCGATCACCACGTGATCGAACTCGATCTCGCCGGCATTGCGCTTGCGCGCGAGCGTGGTGAGCGCCACGATCAGGTCGCCGCGCACGGTGCAGCAGATGCAGCCGTTGCTCATTTCGACGATCTGCTCGTTGCTGTCCTGCACAAGGATCTCGTTGTCGATATTCTCCTGGCCGAATTCGTTCTCGATCACCGCGATCTTGTAGCCATGTGGCTCACGCAGGATGCGGTTCAGGAGGGTGGTCTTGCCGGCGCCGAGGAAGCCGGTAAGGATTGTGACGGGGACGAGAGACATAACTTGTTTCCGGTTGCTAGTGCGCGCAGTCCGCGCACCAGCCTTTGATCGTGAATTCGATGTCGTGGCTTTGAAAGCCTCGACCGAGCGATCCCTGCAAGGCTTCACGCAACATCGCCGCCTCGCCGCTGGTGTCGAGGCAGAACACCTTGGCGCAGCGCGTGCACTTGAAGTGGCCATGTTGTTGGTGCTTCATGCCGGCTTCTTGCGCGGCCTGATCGGCACCGGCGCTGTAGCGGAACACG
Source organism: Pseudomonadota bacterium (assembly GCA_023416415.1). Lineage (GTDB taxonomy): Bacteria > Pseudomonadota > Gammaproteobacteria > Burkholderiales > Burkholderiaceae_D > Noviherbaspirillum. The sequence goes on along the minus strand of JAEZHR010000134.1, from coordinate 2,434 downwards.
CGGTCGTCGGCGGCAATCTTGTGTGCCAGACCCGTCTCGGTCAGGAAGTCCAGCGTGCGATAAAGCGTGACGCGGTCCAAGGCGAGCAGATTTTCCTGCACGTCATGATGGGTCAGCGCGCGCGGCGCATCGAGCAGGGTGGCCAGTACCTGGATGCGGGCCGGCGTGACGCGCACCTGCGCATCGCGCAGCAATTGCTCGGCGCGCGCTCCTGAATCCTGCGGACTTGTTCGGTCGGACTTGCTCATTCGACCGATTATCGCCCAATCCGATTGCAAATACCTGCTTCCGAGTGCTTAGAAGTCCGGCCCAAGCCCGGTCGGGAATGGTTTCAGCCTGCAGGTGCGGCTTTCCCATATACCGTTCCGCCGGTGATGCGATGGGGGTAGAAGCAGGTACTTACTTCTTCTTTGCGCGCGGATGGGCGGCGTCATACACTTGGGCCAGTCGCTGGAAGTCGAGCGAAGTGTAGATCTGCGTGGCGGCAATCGACGCGTGGCCGAGCATCTCCTGCACTGCGCGCAGATCGCCGGAGGACTGCAGCACATGCGAGGCGAAGGAATGGCGCAGCACGTGCGGATGGACTCGGGCTGGAATGCCCAATGCCAGCGCATGGGCTTTCAGGCGCGCCTGAATGACGCGTGGCGTGACACGGGCGCCGCGCTCGTTGAGGAACAGCGGATGCGGGTCACTCTTGACGAGGCCGGGGCGTGCGGCCAGCCAGTCGGCTACGGCGCGCAGCGCGGGCTCCCCGACCGGCACGGTGCGCACCCTGCCGCCCTTGCCGGTGACGTGGACTTCCTTCTCGTCGAAATTAATCCAGCCCGCCGAGGTGTAAGCGCCTTCGCTGATGAAGCGCACATCCAGCGTCGACAGCTCGGACACGCGCAGTCCGCTTGAATACAGCAGCTCGAACATGGCGCGGTTGCACAACTGTGCGCTCGTGTTCGGATCACGGTCCGGGCGCTGTTTACTTACGACACGAATCGCATCGTCGGCCGACAAGGCTTTGGGCAGGGGTTTGCTGCGCTTAGGGGCTTTGATGCCTTCTACCGGGTTGGCGGGCAGAGAGTGGTGGTCGGCGTACCAGTCGAAAAAACCGCGCCAGGCCGAGAGCTTGCGCGCGATCGAGCGTGGATTCAGACCACGTGCATGCAGCTGGGCGGCGAACTTGCGGATGTGGAAGTGTGTGAGATTGCCGAGACTGCCGCCGGACGGAAGTTCGCCGGCCAACGCCATCAGTTCCGCGAGATCGCGGCCGTAGTTCGTGGTGGTGTGGGCCGACAGTTTGCGCTGTTCTCGCAGCTCGGCCAGGTAGCGCGCAACCGAGGCGCGATCCGCGTCCGGGCTCACTCCATCAGGCAGGCGACTGCCGCGCTGGCGGTCTCGCCGATCTTGCTCAGGTAGTCCGTCGCCATGTCGGCCGCGAAGCGTTGCGGATCGGAAGAGCCGAGGACCAGCAGACCGAAGACGCGGCGTTCGCTGCCATTTTCCGCACCAAGCGGAATCATGGCGATCGATTTGATCTCTGCGCCGTCTTCCATCCAGCCGGCCGCTTCGAACTCCTGATTCGGTCCGCAGTAGGGTGCGCTCAGGCCGCTGCAGAACAAGCGCGCATCATCCGACACACCCTGTGCAAACCAGGTATGCGAGAACGCTTCAGATACGCCCCACAGCCGCAGCGTTGCATGCGGCACGCCGAAAATGGTTTGCAAGCCGTTGACCAGGACGTGCGGAAGATCCACGTCATTGCGTGCCAGCAGCAGCGACTGCGTCCAGGCAATCAACTTCTGGGTGATCGCATCGTTTTCCTGGGCGATGCGCACCAGCTCGGCCAAGCGCAGTTCGAGGGTGCGGTTCTTTTCACGCAGCACCTCCATCTGGCGCTCCTGCAGCGAAACCGTGCGGCCGCCCAGCGGGCTGACAAGCTTCAGGCTCGCCAGCAGCTCGCTGCGCTCTTCAAAAAACTGAGGATGCGAGAGCAGGAAATCGGCAATGGCCTGAGGATCCAGTTGGTCATTCATGTGCGTGTTCGGTGAGGATTGCGCTACGGATTAAGCAGCGTCGTGTGGTGCTGCAGGACAAGCGCCGATTCTACCTGACAACTATGAGGCCATCGCTGGCGGCTGATCACACAGGCCGCACACTTGGGAAAATCCGGAAAATGGTTTTTGATAACAGTGGGCCACATTTTTGGGCGCCGGCCTGATATATGTGCATGTGCATCAGCGGGAGGCTGGCTTCGCATGGCGCGTTGTAGCGCAACCAGATTCACCGGAACGTGCAGCAATCCTGCCTTCGGGCGGTGCGTCATTGCAGCGCGAGCATGTCTCAAAAGGAATTTGGTGGCGCCCCGTTGAGGTCTTGCTGAGTAATTGCGGAAAGGAAAATGGTCTTTCGGGGTGCGCTGGCATGCACGCGTTGAATGTCAAAG
>JAEZHR010000093.1 GCA_023416415.1 Pseudomonadota bacterium | reverse complement strand
GGCCTGGGTTACCCGGAAGGCCCGATCTCGCTGCTCGAACGCACCGGCCTGCAGCATCATTTCGACGTGACCCAGGCGCTGTTCGACGCCTATGGCGAGGCGCCATACGCACCGGCGCGCCGTGCCCGCGTGGCGAAGACGCGTACTTTGAAGGAAGAGTAAGTCCGGTCGCCGCCACCCTGGTCGCGCGTCCGGGGTTGGCTTCGCGCAACATGAACGGCTCCGGGCAGGCAATATTTGCACGGGGTCAATACAATTGCGTGTAGCCTGCATGGCGCCACTCGCGATCCGACCACTCCTGCCCCGATGCTGCTCCTCAAACTCCTTCTCGTCCCGTCTCTCATCGGGATCGTGACCCTGCTCGGCCGCCGTTTCGGGGCAGCCATCGCTGGCCTGATCGCCGGATTTCCCATCGTCGCTGGCCCCATCCTGCTGCTGGTCGCCATCGAACAGGGCATCGCCTTCGCCGCCGACACCGCAGTCGGCGCGCTTGCGGCCACCATCGCCAACGTCTTCTTCTGTCTGGCCTATGCCTGGACCGCCACGCGCCATCCATGGTGGGCCTGTCTGATGACGGGCTTCACCGCCTTCGCTGCTGTCGCCGCACTGCTCACCGTCGTGCCGCTCTCGGTGTACTGGCTGTTTGCGCTGGCATTGATCTGCATCTTGGGCGCAACCCGCCTCTTTCCCCGCAATGTCGATCCGCGTCCACTGGCGCCGCCGCCCGCCATCGAACTTCCGGCGCGCCTGCTCGCCTCGGCGCTGCTGGTGCTCGCCGTCACCTACTTTGCCTCGACGCTCGGCTCACGCATGAGCGGCATCTTCTCCGCGCCGCCGTTGCTGGCTTCCGTGCTGGCCGGATTCTCGCACCCGGTGTCCGGAGCCGGCTTTGCGATTCGACTGCTGCAAGGCATGGTTTCCGGGTTCTATGCGCTGGCCACCTTCTGCTTTGCCCTCGCGATGCTGCTGCCCCGCCTCGGCACAGGCCTCGGCTTTACCATCGCACTCGCCCTGTCTGTCAGCGCTGGCGCATTCATGGCCTGGTACCGGCGCGCCGCACGCGCCTGAAGCGCTGTCATTCGCACGCTGTCATTTGCAAAGACAAAGGCCATGTCTGCCACGCAGACATGGCGCCGCACCGCACGCTCGCGTGGCCCCCGCGAGTACCCAACGCCCTCAGGCTGCATTCCGTGCTCCCCAAAGACGGGAGCCTTCGTTGACCGGCGCTGCGGCTACGGCTCTGCGGGACTCCCGCCGTCACGGGAGCAACCGAGACAGCGCATAACCGAGCACCCCCGCCACTCGCCCGCCTTGTCCTCCTGCCTTGCCAGGATCGCACCGCTCCATGTGGCGTGCAATTTGCTACCGGCAACAGCTTCCTATTCGCAATCTGAGAGAGCAATTCATGGCAAATCGACTGGACCCTTCCTGCGTGATCGCCGTCGTCGGTGGCGGCGCGATGGGCGCGGGCATAGCGCAAGTGGCGGCAGCGGCCGGCCATGTGGTGAAACTGCATGACACGCGTTCGGAAGCTGTCGCGGCTGCGATCGACAAGATCCGCGCAAGCTTCCGCATGCTGGCCGAGAAAGGCCGCATGAGCACCGAAGCCGCCGAGGCCGCGAGTGCACGACTGCAGCCGGCGGCCAGCCTGGCCGAACTCTCCGACACCCGCCTCGTGGTGGAAGCGATCGTCGAAGACCTCGACATCAAGCGCCGCCTGTTCGCCGAACTGGAAGACATCGTCGCGCCCGATTGCATCCTCGCTTCCAACACCTCTTCGTTGTCGATCACCGCACTGAGCGCAAAGTTGCGTCACCCTGCACGTATGGTCGGCATGCACTTCTTCAATCCGGTGCCGCTGATGGCCCTGGTCGAAGTGATCTCGGGCCTGGCTACCGACACCGCCGTCGCCGAGGTCGTGCACGATACCGCGCTGGCCTGGGGCAAGAGCCCGGTGCACGCCAGGTCGACCCCCGGCTTCATCGTCAACCGCGTCGCCCGCCCCTTCTACGCTGAAGGCCTGCGCCTGCTGAACGAGCAGGCTGCCACGCCGGCGACCATCGACGCGCTGCTGCGCGAAGCCGGCGGCTTCCGCATGGGGCCGTTCGAGCTGATGGACCTGATCGGGCACGACGTGAATTACGCCGTCACCAGCTCGGTCTTCCAGGCCTACTACAACGACCCGCGCTTTACGCCGTCGCTGATCCAGCAGGAACTCGTGCTCGCGGGCTTCCTCGGCCGCAAGACCGGACGCGGCTTTTACCGCTACGGCACGGACGAGGTCCGCCCCGAGCCGCACACCGAAGCGCCCCAACCCGCTCCCGCCGAATTCACCATCGCCCGCACGGGCAGTGCTGCCGACGCCATCGCGGCCCGCCTCGAAAGCGCCGGCATCGCGGTCAAGCGCGCCGAGCTGGAAGCCGGCATCGTCGCAACCTGCCAGGGCGCGGTCCTCGCCATCACCGACGGCCGCAGCGCGACTCAGCGCGCGCAGGAAACCGGCATCGCGAACACCCTCCTGCTCGACCTCGCGCTCGACTACACGAGCGCCAGACGCGTCGGCCTGAGCGCCGCCGACCAGTGCGAGGCCGATGTCTGGCAAGCCGTCACCGGTCTGCTGCAAGCCGCCGGCTACGCCGTCTCCCGCATCGACGACATCCCCGGCATGGCCGTCATGCGCACCGTCGCCATGCTCGCCAACGAAGCCGCCGATACGGTCAACCAGGGCATTTGTAGCGCAGCAGCAGCCGACACGGCCATGCTCAAGGGCGTGAACTACCCGCGCGGCCCGCTGGCATGGGCGGATGCGCTCGGAGCATCCACGGTTGCGACCGTGCTCGACAATCTCGCGAAGGTGTATGGCGAGGATCGGTATCGGGTGTCGCCGCTGTTGCGGCGCAAGGCTTGGACGAACGCGGGGTTTCACGCCTGAGCGATTGGCGAGAGCGAATAGTGGTGCAAGCCGGTTCTGGGAATGAGCCGGCTTCATACCACTCGTGTTCCGGTTCAAGCGCAACGGCTTAACAAGTAGGTTGGATGAAAGTGGGGGGATCGTGTGGCGAAAGCAATACCGTAACGATCAGGCGTAACACCGGTGGATACGCTTTCGCTTCAACACCTTTGGGGCTCTGAATGCCGCCAAACAAGAAGTTGGGGGCGGATGGCGCGGCTGGCGGGGATCGAACCCACGACCCTTGGCTTCGGAGGCCAATACTCTATCCACTGAGCTACAGCCGCGTAGGTGGACTACTGAG